>NZ_JBLYZG010000026.1:0-69014 GCF_049310245.1 Endozoicomonas sp. ALB115
GATCATTTTCAGAAGCTTTCCAACTCACTGACGTTGCCCAAAGCCCTGTCAGCGGAGGCGCATCTTACCGCGCCAGTTTGATTTGTCAACCGGTTGTTTTTCGTTCATCTCCAAACAACCCATTTTCAAACCGCACTTCCCGGTCAGCGATGATGATTCATTCTGCCGATCCGTGGTGACCGTTTGGGTCAGTCCGTGGAAGTGGGGCGCATTATACGGCAGATGTTTTATGTAACAACCTGAGGACAATACCTATAATTAAGCCACACTCCGAAGCAGGGGTGGCTGATAGCCTTTATGTAGGGGAGAGCCATGACATTGCCTTTACAAACCCCCTTCTTTAGAATGCCCTTCACAAAACAGACAATAGTTTGCGCCTGATTTAAAAGCGGCAAGTGGCTTCAGGATACTCAATCGTCCCAATGTGGCAGCAATGCTCCCAGCCAGCTTGCCGACACTCCATGTGTCTCGTTTGCTCCCGGTTCTTTTCACAATACTCCACCGGGCAGTAAGACATATGACAGCTCTACTATTCTCCAATAGTAAACAATCAATACCGGCACCTATATGCCGTTAACACCTTTCAAGACTCATATATATTACTGGAGACACCACTTGTTCGAACCCCACGCCAGAAACGTTGCCACCATAAAGAATGATCTTCTTTCCGGTTTAACGGTAGCACTTGCTCTTGTTCCAGAAGCTGTCGCCTTTGCCTTCGTTGCCGGGGTCGAACCTCTGGTCGGCTTATATGCCGCCTTTCTTGTTGGTCTGATTACAGCTGCCATTGGTGGCCGCCCGGGGATGATATCCGGAGCAACGGGCGCCCTGGCCGTGGTTATGGTCAGCCTGGTTGCCAGTCACGGGGTACAGTACCTGTTCGCGGCGGTGGTTCTGATGGGCATTATTCAAGTGCTCGCCGGCCTATTCAAACTCGGCAAGTTCATCAGAATGGTTCCCCATCCGGTGATGCTTGGCTTTGTAAATGGTCTGGCCATCGTGATCTTCCTGGCGCAGCTGAGTCAGTTTGGTGTTCAGGGTGAAGTCGGCTGGTTAACCGGCTCTTTCCTGGAAAATAGTGTTATTGATGTTGCCTGGATGAAAGGCAGTGAGCTCTATTTGATGCTCGGGCTGGTTGCCTTAACCATGGCCATCATCCATTTTCTGCCCAGGCTGACCACGGCCATTCCCTCTTCTCTGGCCGCCATCATGGTGGTCACCGCTCTCGCCCTTGGTTTGAATCTGGATACCAGAACCGTTGGTGATGTTGCCGGTATTGCGGGCGGGCTTCCGGCATTCAGCATTCCTTCAGTGCCGTTTACTTTTGAAACCCTGACGATCATCTTACCCTACTCTCTGATTCTGGCCGCTATTGGTATCATTGAGTCACTGCTGACCCTGAGAATGGTTGATGAAATCACCGAAACACACGGCAGCAGTAACCGGGAGTGTGTGGGCCAGGGTGTGGCCAATGTGGTTACCGGTTTCTTTGGCGGCATGGGTGGCTGTGCGATGATTGGCCAGAGTATGATCAATGTGAACTCTGGTGGCCGGGGCCGTCTGTCTGGTATTTCTGCGGCATTATTCTTGCTGAGCTTTATCCTCTTTGCTTCTTCATTAATTGAAATGATTCCGGTGGCGGCCCTGGTTGGTGTTATGTTCATCGTTGTTATCGGAACCTTTGAGTGGAGTAGCTTCCGAATCATCAACAAAGTGCCCAAAGGGGATGCCTTTGTGCTGGTGCTGGTTTCGGTAGTGACCGTTCTGACGGACCTGGCTGTGGCGGTTATTGTCGGCGTTATTGTTTCTGCCCTGATTTTTGCCTGGGAGCATGCCAAACAGATCAAAATCACAAAACTGGAAGACCAGGATGGCTCAACGATTTATAAGGTGCATGGTCCACTCTTCTTTGGTTCCACCACACACTTTCTGACGCAGTTTTCGCCTAAAGACGACAACAGAGATGTGATTATCGACTTCCGGGACTCCAGGGTCTGTGACCATTCCGGACTGGAAGCCATTGATACGCTGGCCGAGCGCTATATGAACAGTGGCAGGACGCTACACCTGCTTCACCTCAGCAATGACTGCAGAAAGCTGCTGAAAAAGGCGGGTAACCTGGTGGAAGTGAACGTCATCGAAGATCCCAAGTACTTTGTTGCTACCAATGCCTGATTATCATCCAGCATGACTCAGAGCCCGGACTTAACTCCGGGCTTTTTAATTGATGCAACTTTATACCCGTGGATAGCTGACCAGACACCAATTGAGAACCGTTGCACCAAATGATAAATTACCTCATGGTGTCAATAATAAGAAATATAAAGAGGCGTCTTAGCTATGAAAACCGTCGAGCAGTGGTTCACGGAATATGGCGAAAGCCACCAGAATCCCACCAATAAATTGATCCACTGGATCTGTGTGCCAGCCATCCTTTTCAGCATTATCGGTATACTATGGGCATTCAGCCCCGTTGCCACCTGGGCGATGATGGCCGTTACCCTGCTGTTCTATTTCAAGCTCTCCTATAAACTGTCGCTGGCCATGATTGTTGTCTTTGCCGCATCAGCAGCCATCTCTCAAGCGCTTGGAGCTTATGTCTTACAGGCCAGTATTGCGATTTTTGTCGTCGCCTGGATCTTTCAGTTTATTGGTCACAAGGTTGAAGGGAAAAAGCCGTCGTTTTTTGAGGATCTGCAGTTTCTGTTGATTGGGCCATTGTGGTGCCTGGGCTTCCTGTTTAGAAAGCTCAATATCAATTATTGAATCCCTTCTTTTAAAGGGGTGACCACTGTCGCTCATCCCTCCTTACCATGGCAATGGCCTCTTCAGCATCTTGCCAGCCACCCTGGCTGGACAAGATCTGATCGAAAGCAGGTAACGCCTGTTTTATCGGTAACTTTCACAGGTATAAACAGTTGATCGCAGTTAAATTACGACATTTGTACTTTTGATTCTGCCTCGCAGATTGTGCCTGATAATCCTTGCAGCAGGACTATACTTGACTGCCTGAGTCACCTTGGGGGGTTAACATTATGCTACCTGCAACAGGGTTAAAGACCAGTACCGATGTCGATACAGCGGGCAATGAAATCAAGCCTGAAGTAGTCCGTGATATGGCTCGCTTTGATCACCGGTGGGTTCGCGTACCCCAAGAAGTGTTCGACAAAATCGCCAGCTATTTATCAATCAACGATATCAATAATTTTGGGCAAGCATCGACGACAACAGGCAATCGTCTGCGGTCATGCGGCCTGGCAGAGGTCCAATACTTCCTCTCCCTGACCAGGCAAAGGCAGTCTTCGTGCCGGGCAATCATTCAGTCCAGTCAGCGACTCCTTGAGCACCTCAGGACGTTGTCCATATTTTCTGTTCGACGCTTTCCTGCGCAACTGGGCCCGGCCTTTTACTCATTTTATGCCCGCCATTTGCGCCAGCAGATTCTTGATGGGGCAGCACTGACCCTTATACCCAGTGGCAGCATAAATTTTAAACCCTACAGGCATCTTCTGCGTGATCATATTCCCGTCATCATTGAGAGGAAGGTGGAGAATTACAGTGATATTCTGGCTCTTGAGCATGGTCACTGGGTCAGGAAAGCTGAAATCATACAAGATGATTTTGTCATTTCTGAACATCAGTATGCCGACCATATCTTATTTGTCCCGCAACCGGTAAGTGTTGAGTGGGCGGGACTTTTTCACCGCAACTACAGTGGTAAAGAGCATTTACTGTCTGTTTATGAATGCAGGAATGGTGAGTGGGTTGAGCAACAGCAACTGACAACGGGTGACGTTTTTCCTCAATCCAGGTTCAAGTCTATTAGTGAAATATACCTGTCACCTGATGCCAGGTCACTGGTCTGCATTAACACGGGGCGAACGGGTGCAATTCTTTGTCGTGGGACTGATGGTCAGTGGGTCAATAGAGGCAACATTAATACAAGTCGTAATCATTTCTGGCTGTTCAGTGCCGACAGCAAACATCTTGTGGTTTATGATGAATCATCCTTTACGCTGATGAGCCAGGCAGACGATGAATCCTGGTCACAAACGGGTGATATTACTGTCAGTGATCGTTATGAAGACCTGAAACTCACACCCAATGGCGAGAAAATGAGCGAGTATCAGTTTTCTCTGGAAGTGGTATTCAGCCCGGATAACCGTCATTTTGCCATATGGTTTGACGATGATTATGTTGAAGATGCTATTGAGCGAGATTATTTCTTTGTCGTTATTTTGGCCCCTGACCCCCTAGGGCAGTGGCGTGAAAAACAGAGAATTATAAAAACCTGCGAGTCGCCACGTAATTGCTACCATCTCAAACCCCATTTCAGCCCCGATGGTCGGCTTCTGATCATCACCAGTCAAGATAGTTTGGATATCTGGGAATTAAATACTGACGACCAATGGCTACCCGCTGTTCAGGAGGAGTCCCAATGCGGTTGTGGTGAGATTCACTTTTCTGTGGACCCCTGTGAATTCATCAGAAAGGAGTGGAAGAGCGTAACGATCTGGCGCAAGGCTGCGTCCGGTATGTGGGGCCAGACAGAAACATTTACGGCAAAGTCCCTGACAAAAATCAGTCCCAACGGTGAAACCATTGTGTGTAACGATCTTGCAGGCCATACGGATATCTATCAACGTAAACCTGTTGGTGATACCGCCGGTGAGTGGGTTCGGCAACGCTTCGAATTTTCCGTCACAAAAGCACGTTTCAATCAAGAAGGTTACTTGCTGGCTTTGGTTCCTGAAGTGGATTCGCACAGTCTGATTCTGTTCGGATTGACGGCAGAAGGGAGCTGGCTGCAAATGGCCAGCTTGCAAACAGAAAACTGGATTATGAAATTTTACTTCAGCCCGTGCAGCCGCACCATTCAGGTCTCCAGTTGGCACCCTGACAATGGCGATGTTGAAGTGCAAGAGGTGGTTTCCTTTTGGCAAATTTGTCAAGAATCCCACCAATAAATTGATCCACTGGATCTTTCAGTTTGTTGGTCACAAGGTTGAAGGGAAAAAGCCGTCATTTTTTGAGGATCTGCAGTTTCTGTTGATTGGGCCATTGTGGTGCCTGGGCTTCCTGTTTAGAAAGCTCAATATCAATTATTGAATCCCTTCTTTTGAAGGGTGGACCACTGCTCATCGGGCCCACCCCTTGTCATGGTTGCCTCTTCAGCATCTTTCCAGCCCCCTTGGCTGGACAAGATCTGATCGAAAGCAGGTAACGCCTGTTTTATCGGTAACTTTCACAGGTATAAACAGTTGATCGCAGTAAAAGTACGACATTTGTACTTTTGATTCTGCCTCACAGATTGTGCCTGACCATCCTTGAGCAGGACTATACTTGACTGCCTGAGTCTCCTTGGGGGTTTAACATTATGTCACCTGCAATGAGGTTAAAGACCAGTACCGATATCAATACATTGGGCAATGAAATCAAGCCTGAAGTAGCCCGTGATATGGCTCGCTTTGATCACCGGTGGGTTCGCGTATCCCAGGAAGTGTTCACCAAAATCGCCAGCTATTTATCAATCAACGAAATCAATAATTTTGCACAAGCATCGCCGACAACGGCTGATCGTCTGCGGTCATGCGGCCTGGCAGAGGTCCAGTACTTCCTCTCCCTGACCAGGCAAAGGCAGTCTTCGTGCCGGGCAATCATTCAGTCCAGCCAGCAACTCCTTGAGCACCTCAGATCGTTGTCTATATTTTCTGTTCGACGCTTTCCGGCGCAACTGGGCCCGGCGTTTTACTCATTTTATGCCAGCCATTTGCGCCAGCAGATTCTTGATGGGGCAGCACTGACCCTTATACCCCGTGGCAGCTTAAGTGTTAAACGCTTTACCCATCATCTGCATGATCATATTCCCATCCTCACCGAGAGGAAGGCGGACAATTACAGTGATATTCTGGCTCTGGAGCATGGTCACTGGGTCAGGAAAGCTGAAATCAAACACGATCACATTACCAGTTTTAGTCATCAGAATGCCGACCATATTATATTTGTCACACAATCCGTTCCGGCAAGCTTTGGGAGTATGGGATTGTTTTGCTACAAAAGTGGTGAAGAGCACTTACTGTCTGTTTATGAATGCCGGAATGGTGCGTGGGTTGAGCAACAGCAACTGACAACGGGTGACGTTTTTCCTCAATGTCAGTCAGCGTTTACGACTTCCATGTACCTGTCACCTGATGCCAGGTCACTGGTCTGTATTAAAGCGGGACAATCTGGTGCTATTCTCGGTCGGGGTACCGATGGCCGGTGGGTCAATAGAGGCAACATTCATACAGGTCTTAATCATGATTTACTGTTCAGTGCCGACTGCAAACATCTTGTGCTTTATAGTGGATCATTCATTACGGTGATGAGCAAGGCAGACGATGAATCCTGGTCACAAACGGGTGACATTACTGTTAAAGATCCTGATGATGACCTGAAACTCACACCCAGTGGCGATAAAGTGAGCGAGTATGATTTTGATCTCCAAGTGCTATTCAGCCCGGATAACCGCCATTTTGCCACATGGTTTGAAGATGCCGGCGATGATTGCTACAACGCTTCTATTCGACGAGATTATTTCTTTGTCGTCATTTTTGCCCCGGACCCGGAAGGGCAGTGGCGTGAAAAACAGAGAATTATTAAAACCTGCGATTGTCCAAGTCGTTATTACGATATTCAACCTGATTTCAGCCCCGATGGTCGCTGTCTGATTATCACCACTGAAGATGATCTGGATATCTGGGAATTAAATGCTGACGACCAATGGCTGCCTGCTGTTCAGGAGCCCCCCCCTTGCCGTGGTGGTATGATTCATTTTTCTGAGAAGCCTTATGAATTCATTAGAAAGAGGTGGTGGTGCTTAACAATCTGGCGCAAGGCGGAGTCCGGAATGTGGTGCCGGACACAAACATTTCCGGCTGAGTCCCTGACAAAAATCAGCCCCAGCGGTGAAACCATTGTTTGCAATGATCCTGCGGGCCATACGGATATCTATCAGCGTAAGTCTGTTGGTGGACCTGCCGGTGAGTGGGTCAGCCAACGCATCGATTTTTCCATCAAGGAAGCAGATTTCAATCAAGAAGGTTACCTGCTGGCTGTAGTTCCTGAAACAAATACTCACAGCCTGATTTTGTTCGCGTTGACGGCAGACGGGAGCTGGCAGGAAAGGGCTCGTTTGCAAACAGAAAACAGTATTGCGAAATTCTGCTTCAGCCCTTGCAGCCGAAGTCTTAAGGTCACCGTTTTGCCCCCTGAAAATGGAGAAGCTTTTGTGCCAGAGGTTGTTTCCTTCTGGCAGATCATGCCCGATACAGGTTCACGGGAGGCCGACCAATAATTAACTGACCTGCTGTGGATTCCCCTGAATCTGGTCAAACATTCGCGTACTCTTCCCCCTTGCTCAGCCAGCGATTCACCAACGGCTCTACCGCTTCTGGTGACTGGTGAATTAATTCCTGAGCAGCCGTGCGCACAGCCATCAGCAAGTCACGATCCCGCTCCAGATCGGCAACCCGAAATTGTGCCAGACCTGTTTGCCGGGTACCTAAAACCTCACCCGGGCCTCTTAGCTGCAGATCTTTTTCAGCGATCACAAAGCCGTCATTCGAATCCCTCATCACCTGTAAACGTTCCCTGCTTTGCCGGGATAAAGGCGCGTGATACATCAACAGACAGTGGCTGGCAATATTCCCTCGACCCACTCGCCCCCGAAGCTGATGCAACTGGGCCAGCCCCAGCCTTTCCGGGTTTTCAATGATCATCAGGCTTGAATTGGGTACATCAACACCCACTTCAATAACGGTGGTTGCCACCAGCAGGTGCAGATGCCCCTCCTTGAAAGCGTTCATCACCTCCGCCTTTTCGTTGGCTTTCATCCGGCCATGAACCAGACCTATAGACAACTCTGGAAGTGTTTCTCGCAATTGCTCTGCCGTCACTTCTGCGGCCTGACACTGCAATGCTTCAGACTCTTCGATCAGCGTGCATACCCAATAAGCCTGGCGTCCTTCAAGGCAGGCGGCCTTGAGGCGTTTAATGACCTCTTCACGACGGTCGTCACCTATAACGACGGTGTTGATGGGTGTCCGTCCCGGTGGCAGCTCGTCAATCACAGAAACATCGAGATCGGCGTAAGCACTCATGGCCAATGTTCTGGGGATCGGGGTGGCGGTCATAATCAGCTGGTCCGGCAGCCCGCCATTTTTTGCCCCTTTTTTTCGCAGTGCCAGGCGTTGATGAACGCCAAATCGATGTTGCTCATCAATCACTGCCATGCCCAGCTTATGGAATATCACATCGTCCTGAAACAGGGCGTGAGTGCCGACCACAACCATGGCTTCGCCAGAAGCGATCCGGGCTAAAATCTCCTGACGTTTTTTACCTTTGGTTTTTCCGGACAGGAAAGCCGTGGCAATACCCAGCGGCTTAAGCCAGTTTGCGAAGTTAAGCTGATGTTGTTCAGCCAGAATTTCCGTTGGCGCCATCACTGCGGCCTGATAACCATTTTCCACCGCCTGCAGTGCTGCCAGGGCGGCGACAACGGTTTTGCCCGAACCAACATCCCCCTGCACCAGTCGCAGCATGGGCTTTTCCAGGGCCATATCCTGGCTGATATCATCGGCCACTCGCTGCTGGGCAGAGGTCAGGGAAAAGGGAAGTTGCGCCAATAACTGTTGGGTTAACCGGCTTTTTGGTGGCATGGCAAAACCTCCGATCGCCTGTACCCGCCTTCTGAGCTGCTGAAGACTGAGGTTATGGGCCAATAACTCCTCAAAAGCCAGACGTTGCTGGGCAGGATGCCGCCCTTCGCTGAGCAGTATCATCGACTCTTCCGGTGGCGGCTGATGCAGGAGTCGAACGGCTTCCACCAGTGAGCTGAGGTGATATTGCTGCCGAATCTGCTCCGGGAGAAGCTCTTGCAGAGAGCTTTCATCGGCGAGCAGCTTCAATGCCTGCTCGCACAAACTGCGGATTCGCTGTTGGGTCAGACCTTCTGTAGCCGGATAGACCGGCGTTAATGTCTCTTCAACGTCCGCCGGGGCATCGGCCTTGATCACCCGATATTCAGGGTGATACATCTCAAGCCCCGTAGCACCCCGCCGGGGTTCTCCGAAGCAGCGAATCTCAACCCCATGCCGGAGGTTGTTTTTCTGGGCAGCGGTAAAGTGAAAGAACCTCAGGCTTATGGAGCCGGACCCGTCGCCAACCCGGCAAAGCAGGCTGCGACGTTTGCCCATCACGATATCCGATGCCAGCACCTTCCCCTGAATCACCACATCGGTTTGAGGCTGAAGTGTGCCGATGGGTGTCACCCTGGTTCTGTCCTGATAACGCATTGGCAGGTGAAACAGCAGGTCCTGAATAGTGACAATGCCGATTCTGGCCAACTTCCCGGCCAGGGCATCACCAACGCCTTTTAACGTGGTTACCGGAATATCGTGTAATGACCTGTTCATACTCACCATAGGCCCACTTATTGATTAACCGAACACTGCCTCAAGGCATCAGAAAGCACATCAATTGCCTTCGGCCTCGGGAAGCTGGCGCGCCAGGCCAGGGCCACCGTCCTGCCAGGTGCTGGCGTACGAAATGGCCGGGTGCTGAGAATATTGGGCGCGTAGTGATGATCGACAACGGCTGACTGTGGCAGCACACTGATCCCCATACCCGACGCCACCATGTGTCGGATGGTTTCCAGTGAGGTTGCTTCAATACCACTGCCATCATCGCCCGCCTCTTTTTTACTGGCCAGCATCGGGCAGGCCTCCAGCACCTGGTCACGGAAACAGTGGCCTTCGCCCAGCAGCAGCAGCTTTTCCTGGGCCAGGTCAGCCGGATCAATTTCGCTCTGACGTTCCCAGGGATGACCACCTGGCAACAATACCCGGAAGGGCTCATCATAAAGCGGCCTGGTTAACACATCCGGTTCATTAAAGGGCAGGGCAATGATAATGGCATCCAGCTCACCCAGACGCAGTTTTTTGCGCAAAACAGCGGTAAAGTTTTCCTCAATATACAGCGGCATATTGGGGGCGGACTGTGCCAGTTGAGGAATCAGATGGGGAAAAAGGTAAGGGCCAATGGTGTAGATCGCGCCCACTCGCAGGGGAGAACTGAGCTGATCCTGACCGGTTTTCGCCAGTTGTTTGATGGCCGAGGCCTCTTCCAGAACTTTCTGGGCCTGACTGACGATCAATTCACCCATTGGGGTAACACGAACCGCATTCCGGGTTCGCTCAAACAGGGCAACACCCAGTTCATCTTCCAGCTTTTTGACCCCGACACTCAGTGTTGGCTGGCTGACAAAGCACTTACTGGCAGCTCTGCCAAAGTGCTGCTCCTGGGCAAGGGTGACAATGTAGCGAAGTTCTGTCAGTGTCATAATGATTTTCAACTGTTTTGATAAGACAGCTCGATAAACAGCCCTGAGTTCATATCAAGCCTTCAGCTCCTGAAAGCCCTGAAAGACTGGCAAGGATGCTCGTGCCATCTATAATACTGTAAATTTATACAGCCATATAAACGAAATTGCCATTATGTTTTTTCCGAAGATTATACCAACCAATAGACTATAGCTATGAATAAGCTCAATATACTGATTGCGGGTTGTGGCGATGTTGGCTGTGAACTCGCCCGGCAGTTAACCGCCATGAAATGCTTTAATGTCTGGGGGTTACGGCGAAATATTGCCAGGTTACCTGCTGACGTTAACCCCATCCGGGGTGACCTGTTTAATGCCAAAATGCTCGGTGACTGGCCTGAACAGATTGACTACGTGGTCTATGCCGCCGCCTCTAATGGACGAACAGAAGCGCATTATCAACAGGCTTACATTGATGGGCTGCAAAATATTCTTAACCGTCTGGTGAACGAGCAATACCAGCCAAAACGTATTTTTTTCACCTCCAGTACCAGCACTTTCCACCAGAGTAATGGCGAATGGGTGAACGAAACGTCGGCCACCCAGCCGGTGAAGTTCAATGGTCGAATCATGCTGGCCGCAGAAAAACAGTTACAGCATGCTCCCTTCCCTGGCACGGCCATACGTTTTGGCGGGATTTATGGGCCTGGCCGAAACCGGCTGATCAGCCGGGTGTTGAAAGGTGAAGGCTGCCCGATAAAGCCCGCCGTATACAGTAACCGAATTCACCAGAAAGACTGTGCCGGCATCATCGCCCACCTTATTCGGCGCGATATGGACCATCTGCCGGTGGATAACTTATATCTCGGCGTTGACAGTACCCCGGCGACCACGTTTGATGTGCTGCAATGGCTTGGTGAGCAGTTGAATGTGGCATTAGACAATAGCCATTATCCATCGCCACAAAGGGGTAATCGACGGTGCTCTAACCAGCGGATTATTGAGACAGGTTATAAATTTTACTTTCCTGATTACAAAAGTGGTTATACCAGCCTTCTCCATAACAGGGATTAAATCAGGCAGGTTCTGCGGGCAGACTGACAGCCAGCAGAGCCTGATCATCCACAGGCTAAAAAAACCTGAACGACCGTTAATACAGGCTTATTAACGGCTTACCAAGATATAATTCACAGAGTTATCCACAAGACAGGTTGATGGGCATGTCGAACCACAATTCGCTTTATTATTTTTGAACTATCGCTTTAAAAATCTTTCTAATGGTTATTAACCACTGGAAAGAGCACAAGATTGTGAGCGCCGCCCCATCAACTTCTGTCGCACCAATACACAACAGGGTGCAGAGCCTCAATGCAGAAAACACCAAGAGCACTTTGTCAGCGCATTGCCACTCAGGACGATCTGTTAATGAAATTGCCGGAGGGCAGGGTGATATAGCAATGCACTCATTACCGGCAGGGCAAGGCTGTATCAAGAATGAATCCGGCAAACATCACTCAGAAATTTTTGATATGCAATGGCAGAGCCACTGCCAGTTCTATTCTGAGTGCTCACACTGCCTGAGACTTCAGACTAAGCCCAGTATCGACAACGCAACTCGACCCATTGTGATTATTGATACATCAGAAAGCTGCCAAAGAATCAAACCAAAAAGCAATGTTCGCCGCAGAATATTCGTAAAGCCCCTGACTCAAGATGACCAGGAGCTGCTATCACTGCAAAAACTTATTTCAGTTCCAGAATAGCCTCTACCTCAACCGGTACACCTTTTGGCAACTCTTTGACACCAATAGCGGCACGGGCAGGATAAGGCTGTTTAAAAAACTCAGCCATGACCTCATTGACTTCAGCAAAGTTCGCCATATCGGTCAGGTAAATTGTCACCTTGGCAGCATCGCCAAGGGTTCCGCCAGCCGCCATGGCAATGGCTTTCAGGTTTTCAAAGCAGAGGCGGGTCTTCTCCTTAAAGCTTCCCTCCAGTAATTCCATGGTGTCTGCAACCAGTGGAATCTGGCCCGAGATATAAACAGTGGTTCCTGCTTTTACCGCCTGAGAATAGGTACCAATAGCTTTGGGTGCCTTATCAGTATTAATCGTCTGTCGGTTACTCATCGATCTACTCTCTTAAGCTTGGGAATCAGAAGCCCATGGAAAAAAAGAAAAAGAAGACACCCGATACTAGGGTGTAAACATTATTTTTCAAGGATTTAGAGCGATATTTACGGGATACTGTGTTTTTGCGGTGCAGCATCCGGTTTTTTCTTGTAATGCTTTAATTCACAGACGTTTATGAATCCCGGCGTCGTCGAATAATCGAGTAAACCCCTTTAATAACCCGAAGTCGTTTAATAATTTTGGCCAGATGCACCCGGTCACGAACACTGAGCAACAACTGAACAATGCTGCAACGGGAGTCCTGCTCGACCATACTGATCTTCTCAATATTGCCTTCCACTGCGGTAATGGCGGTAGCCAGGGAGGCAATCATACCACGGTGATGCTCCAGCTCTACGCTGAGTTCTACGGTAAACTCACCGGAGACGTCCTTATCCCACTCAACTTCCAGAACCTTCTCCGGGTTATGTCGAATTTCAGAGACATTCGGGCAGGTATCCGTATGAATAACAATGCCACGGCCCGAGCTGACATGGCCAACCACCGGGTCTCCCGGTATTGGATAGCAGCACTTGCCAAAGCTGATGACCATGCCTTCAGAGCCACGAATGGAGAGCGGTTTCTCACTGTTGGACAGGTCCAGCTGACTCTTGTTCTCAGGCAGGCTGCCGGGCTCAACCAGTATCTTGGCAACGATATAGGCCATACGGTTACCGAGACCAATATCTTCCAGCAGCCCATCAAGGTCATCCAGTTCAAACACGGACAGTTGCTGGCGAATGACCTGTTCACTGATTTGCTCAAGGCTGCTG
Source organism: Endozoicomonas sp. ALB115 (assembly GCF_049310245.1). Taxonomy (NCBI): domain Bacteria; kingdom Pseudomonadati; phylum Pseudomonadota; class Gammaproteobacteria; order Oceanospirillales; family Endozoicomonadaceae; genus Endozoicomonas; species Endozoicomonas sp. ALB115. Next base: position 13,306 of record NZ_JBLYZG010000026.1, read on the forward strand.
TCAAAACTGACCAGTGCTTTGCTCAGCAAGCGTCGGCCCAGGGCAATTGACTCATTTCTGCGCTGATGCTTGAGGAAGTGGCGAATATTGGACCGCGCTTTACCCGTGACAACAAAATTCAACCAGGCCGCATTGGGTCGTGCGCCCGGTGCGGTAACCACTTCAACCGTTTGGCCACTCTGCAACGGCTGACTGAGTGACGCCAGACGTTTATTGATACGACAGGCTACACAGGTATTCCCCACATCGGTATGGACGGCATAAGCATAGTCAACCGCTGTCGCACCTTTGGGCAGCTCTAAAATATGCCCTTTGGGGGTAAAGACATACACCTCATCCGGGAAGAGATCGATTTTCACGTTCTCGATAAACTCCAGAGAGTCTCCGGCATTTTTCTGCAGTTCCAGTACGCCTTTGAGCCACTGCCGGGTTCTGGCATGACTGCCGGACAGCGCTTCTTCTCCGGACTTGTAAAGCCAGTGGGCAGCAATGCCGTTATTGGCCATGTCTTCCATTTCCTGGGTCCGGATCTGGATTTCTATGGGCACACCGTGCATACCAAACAGGGTGGTATGAAGCGACTGGTAGCCATTGGCTTTCGGGATGGCAATGTAATCTTTGAACCGCCCGGGAATGGGCTTATAGAAGTTATGGACAATGCCCAGCGCCCGATAGCAGCTGTCTACCTTGTCCACAATGATTCGGAACGCAAACATGTCCATGATGTCGTCAAAGGACTTACTCTGGTTCTTCATCTTGCTGTAGATGCTGTACAGATGCTTTTCACGACCCACTACCCGGCCTTTCAGGCCTTCTTCTTCCAGACGGGCAGCAATCGCCTGCTGAACCTGGCTGACCAGGTCTTTACGGTTGCCACGGGCATTACGCACCGCCTGTCGAATCAGCCGGGCCCGCATGGGGTACATGGCAAAGAAGCCCAGATCCTCCAGCTCTATTCGGAGCGTGTGCATGCCAAGACGGTTGGCAATTGGCACATAGATATCCAGCGTTTCCTTGGCTATACGACGGCGCTTGTCAGGCCTCAGCACACCCAGCGTGCGCATATTGTGGAGGCGGTCTGACAGCTTAACCAGAATGACGCGGATATCCTTGGCCATGGCCAGCGCCATTTTCTGGAAGTTTTCTGCCTGGGCCAGCGTCTTGTTTTCAAAGTTCATGTGGGTCAGCTTACTGACCCCATCCACAAGGTCCGCAATCACATCACCGAACTGCCCGGCAATGTCCTGCTTTTCGATACCGGTGTCTTCAATGACATCGTGCAACATGGCGGCCATCAGGCTCTGATGGTCCATGTGCATATCGGCAAGAATGGAGGCTACTTCCAGGGGGTGAATAATGTACGGATCGCCGCTGCGGCGGGTTTGTCCGTCATGGGCCTGCTCCGCATAATAGTAGGCCCGACGAACCAGGTTGACCTGCTCGGGATTCAGATAGGACTTCAAGCGGCCGGCAAACTCATCGATGGTCAGCAAAGTCCGCTCCTTAAGCGCAGATCATCCATTGCACCTTCTTATCTTCTAAAGCTTGTGATCCAAAGATAGTACGAAGGTAAAACGCTTATTGTTCTACACCAGCGAGAAACATTGCTGCTTCGTCGTCATCAACCGTGCGGTCATCAACGGAAAGAGGGGTTACCAGGCCTTCGGCGATTTCACGCAGAGCCACCACGGTTGCCTTATCATTTTCCCAGTCTACCTTGGGGTCCTTGCCACCAATGGTCAGCTGGCGGGCACGCTTGGAGGCGACCATCACCAGTTCAAAGCGGTTATCTACGTTATCCAGACAGTCTTCTACAGTTACTCGAGCCACGTTTTACTCCATCAATTAGAATCAGGTTCAGAAACAGAACCTTAATGCCGGTTTGCCTGACCCTTTAGTGTACTTTACGACCTGTAGCCAGACAAGCTTTAGCAGGGTTAGTGTTTGCTCCATAAAGGGTGCGGATTATAGTATTCGTAAGCATCATCTAAGCAGAAAAAAACCCTGCCCAACACTAACTCGCCGAATGGCCAAAAGCCTGGAATAGATACATGGTGAATACCCCGAACCGCTCTGACTCAACCAAGAGCCCAAAGAGCACCAAAAAGCTGCAAGATCTGCGTGGCGCAATGGCTGAATATAGCATTGACGTCTGGATTATTCCGTCTTCCGACGCCCATAACAGTGAGTATGTAGCCCCCCACTGGGAAGGGAGGGCCTGGCTCTCTGGCTTTACTGGCTCTGCTGGTACGATCGTAGTGACACAGGATAAAGCAGCCCTGTGGACAGACGGCCGCTACTTTATTCAGGCCTCAGAACAGCTGGCAGGCTCAGAAATCACCCTGATGAAAGATGGTCAGCCCGGCGTCCCATCAATGGTGGACTGGGTGACAGAAGCAGTCTCTGAGCAGGGTTGCATTGGCTTCGATGGTGCCACTCTGAGTCTGAGCCACGTCAGAAATCTCGAAAAGAAACTGGCAGCTAAATCGGTTACGTTGAAATTTGATCACGATTTGCTGAATGATATCTGGACCGACAGGCCAGCACGGCCTGCTGAGCCCGTCTTTATTCACCAGGACACCTATGCCGGCAAAACCCTCACAGAGAAGGTCACGGAGGTTCGGGAGATTCTCAAGGAGCGAAAAGCAACAGAGCTTTTGATCACCACACTGGATGATATTGCCTGGCTGTTTAATCTGAGGGGGTCTGATATTGACTGTAACCCGGTATTTCTTGCCTATGCACTGATTTCACCGGACAGCATCACGCTGTTTACCAACAAAGAGCGAATAGCAGCGGATGCGCTGTCAGCCCTGGCCAAGGCTGGTGTAGAGCTGGCGGCCTATGATGACGTCCTGGATAGGTTGTCAACGCTTGCGGATAGCACCCGCCTGATGATCAACCCGGCCACCACGGGTTACCAGCTGGCCTCCGCGATTCCTGCATCGATTCACCTGATCGAAGACAGATTGCCCACCACCGACCTGAAGTCCATCAAAAACAGCACTGAGATAGAGCGGATGAAGGAGTGCCATCGTCGTGATGGCGCTGCCATGGTTCGCTTTATCCGTTGGCTGGAAACCAATATTCCCACAGGGCAGCTGAATGAAGTCAATATTGATGAACAGCTGCTGCAGTTCCGCTCAGAGTCAGAGCATTTCCGGGGGGTCAGCTTTCCCTCGATTGTCGGTTATGCCGCCCATGGTGCTATCTGTCACTATCGGGCGGATGAAGAGTCTGCTTACTCCATTCAAACCAAAGGGTTGCTGTTAATCGACTCAGGCGCTCAATACCCGGATGGAACAACGGATATCACCCGCACATTTGCCTGCGGTGAGATGACGGATGAGGAGAAGAGAGACTATACCCTGGTGATGAAAAGCCATATCGCCCTGGCAACGGCCAGGTTCAAGGAGGGAACACGGGGAATACAGCTGGATGCCATTACCCGGCAGCCTTTGTGGAGTGAAGGTATCGACTTTAATCACGGCACCGGCCACGGAGTGGGCTATTTCCTGAATGTGCATGAAGGCCCCCAGAGCATCAGCCCGAGATGGTTTGACGTTGCCCTGAAGCCCGGCATGCTGGTGACCAACGAGCCCGGCATTTACCGTGATAACAAACATGGTGTCAGGCTTGAGAATATTATGCTGATCGCGGAGGACATTGAGAATGAGTTTGGCAAGTTCTATAAACTCATCCCGATGACCCTTGCGCCCTTTGACACTCGCCCGCTGCTGAAAGATTTGATGACGGATACAGAAATTAACTGGCTGAATGGGTACCACGAAATGGTCAGGGAGGCGCTTTCACCTGAACTCCAGGGACAAGATTTTGAATGGCTGAGGGAAGCGACCAAGGCTTTGTAAAATAAGGAAACAACACTATACCGCTCGCTGGCATAACAAAAGGCTAGTGCATGGTTTTTGACGTGTACAATCTCCGTTCACCCTGAGCGGAGTCGAAGGGTGCTTGGCACAATCTATCAGAGTCCGGAGTTTCCGCCTTTAGGCCCTATGGGTCCTTCGACAGGCTCAGGACTAACGGAGTGCGGAGGCACAACAACCCGTCAAACTCATTGAAACCATGTACTAGTGCGTAGTTTATAGCCAGATTGATTAAAGCCCGGAGACTCCCATATTCTGTAGCTGGGCAAATGGAACCCAATATTATTTCATTGGGTTTACTACTTATCCTCAATTCTGTGCTTCTCAGCAACGTCTTCAAAGAACTTGATCAGATCCTTAACTGCGGCCTGATTCTTAACATCAGAAGGCTTGTGCTGAATAGCTGCAGGAGCTTCTGGATTGTGATCCTCCTTATCAACAGCTTCTTTTAATACTTCCGTGACTGAGGTCGACCGTTTATTAGCTTCAGGGCTCTTTTTCCTGTGCACAGGCTTACGTGACCCACTGTTTCTATCAAAACTTGTTTTATCATCAACTTTATGAGTTGGCACTGCATCATTTTTATGCACAGGTAAAGGTTTTAAGTCAGAAGATTCTTTTATACCCCCAAGAAGCCCTGAAACCTCTTCATTCAGAAGTAAAAAAAGGTCGGTTCTTTTTTTCAGATAAACATCTTCCGCTTGAATACCCTTTTTCTGGTTGGCTGCATTTTTAGCTATAGACTCAGCTTTACTACGAAGGGTTGAATCCATCTTCCCCATTATTTGGTTAACCAACTTCTCTCCTTCATCAAAATTTGCTTTATTTTTTTGCTTTAATTGTTTCTTTAAGCCAACCCTGATTTCAGACCTGACTTGCTTCATCATAATTTCATAGCAGCTTTGGAAAAACTCTTTTTGGCCATGCATCCCCCCTACTTCTTTAGACACCAGCAGTTGATGCTTTCTCTCTAAATCAGCCCGTTCAATACCCGCAGATTTGATTCTGTGTTTCAGGCCTTCCGCCTCACCTTTTTTTGAACCAGCTAACTTCGTCTTCAGACTAGAAATTTTATTGTCTAAATTTCTTATGTCAGCAGTGTATTTATCCACAGAAATAATTTGAGTATTCAGGCAGGAGCCAAAAAGAAACGCTTTATCCTCTGGGGTCATCATTCCAAGGGAAAGAACGGCTGTCACCTGGCTGTTTACAAACTCAGCAGAAGAGGTTTTCAGGCCACTCAGCATTTGTTGAAGAAGCTCTGCTGTTAAACCAAGCGTTTTTTCCTTATCCTTATCCCGACCAGCGGTAAATTCAAAGCTCATTACCTTGGCAGACAGTTTTACAACGTCGTTATATAACTGCTCTCTTATTTCTGGTGAAGGAGGAGCCTCTCTGGAGTAAGATCTCCTCAGCAGCTGGAAATACTTTTGGATTGCACCTCTTGCCTCTTCTGCAGATTTAGCCTTGATCCCTTTGTTAGCCACTTTGGAAAGGAATTTTGGTGGTTTATCTCGATCAGACTGATGACTTTTCTCACCATTACGCTTCATAAAAGTGTCAGAAAGATGATCCAGAGCATCGACCTGTTTTGGCTTTATTGCTGCATGATCAACCTGGTAATGTTCAGTATTCGTTTTTCTAATTTGACTGTCACAGGAGACACTACCAACTTTATGATGATTATCCTGTGCGGAATTCTGACCTTTGTCAGACTTCTGATGTTTCTGATCATACCTTGGAACGTTTCCACCAGGTACTCTGTTCACACCCATAGCATTACTTCCTTTTAATTCTATGGATTTAAATATAGCTTGTTGCTTAAAGCTGATAAGTAGCTGGCCAAATGGGATCATATATTTCTACCTGAATGAACAGTCACTATGCAAGGACAACACAGGGAGCATAGCCGTTACATGACCCAAGTTGTAACGCCACGGAGTGACATACACCTGATCAGAAAATATGACCTTTTTTGATCAACTACTTACCCTTAATCACTCAGTTTATGAGACCTTTAATCAGATCTTCTTTGTAATGCTGCATCCAATTAATTGACAGGCGCTGGCTGCGAATAATGGTTTGCAGATCCCGCAAGGCAAGATCAAACTCATCATTGATTACCAGGTAGTCAAACTCACCATAATGGGACATTTCACTGACTGCCTGAGACATGCGCCTTTCAATGATCGAAAGGTCATCGGTAGCCCGCCCGATCAACCGTTCCCTCAGAGCCTCTAGAGAAGGCGGCAGGATAAAGATTGATACGGCATCAGGCAACAAACGGCGTACCTGCTGCGCCCCCTGCCAGTCAATCTCCAGAATAACATCTTCACCTTTGTTCAGCTGTTCACGAACCCAGTGTGCCGAGGTTCCATAATAATTTCCAAAGACTTCAGCATGCTCAAGAAACATGCCTTTGCTCAACATGTCCCGGAAGCCTTCGACAGAGGTAAAGTGATAGTTTACGCCATCCTGCTCACCAGGCCGGATACCCCGGGTGGTATGAGAGACCGACACACGCACATGGGGCGTAGATTCCACCATGGCCTTTACCAGGCTTGTCTTGCCAGCGCCGGAAGGGGCAGCGATTATATAAAGTTTGCCAATATTCATGAACACTCCAGGGAAGCCTCCCTGTTTTAAACCTATGTACTTCAGGATAAGTCAGACTAAGAAATAAGCCCTGCTATTTACCACAAGACAAAAATCACTTGTTGATTATATAAGGTTTCCTATTCAATATTCTGAACCTGCTCACGCATTTGCTCGATCAGGACCTTAAGATTAACAGCGGTCTGGGTAAGTCCAGCATGAATGGACTTGGACGACAGGGTATTTGCCTCCCGGTTGAGTTCCTGCATCAGAAAATCCAATCGCCGTCCAACCGCTCCCTGCCCGGGGCTTTTCAGTGTTCGGCGCACTTCCGCTATATGCGTTTCCAGACGATCCAGCTCTTCATCGACATCCATCTTCTGAGCCAACATCACCATTTCCTGCTCCAGCCTCTCCGGATTTAACTCCTGTCTGGCTTCAGCCAGTCGATCAAGGATTTTCTCACGCTGGCTTTGCAGAATGTCTGGCAGCAACCCACGAAGCCGCTGCACCTCATCCCCCATTTTATCCAAACGGGCCTCAATGAAAGACTGCAGTTCCTGTCCTTCCCGCTGTCTCATCTCATTCAGTTGAATAAGCGCTGTGTTGAACCCTTTTATGGCAGCCCGATGAACAACGGCCATTTCCGTCTCTTCATTGCTCTGCACGCCGGGCCACTGCAGAACCTCAAGAGGATTGACCGGTGCAACCCGGGAAAAATGGGCCTCAACCTCACGCACTGCCAGTTGCAGCTTTTCCAGCAGGACACGATTCAGGTCAAGCACCTGTTCTTTCTCAACCAGCTGAAATTTCAGGCTGCATTCAACCTTGCCTCGTTTCAGCTGCTTGCGAATCAGTTCTCTCAACGCAGGCTCGATCTCCCGTGCCTGTTCCATGAGACGGAAGTGGGGTTCAAGGTAACGGTGATTAACGGATCGAATCTCCCATACCAGGCTTCCCCAATCCTCCTGTATCTGAACACGGGCGAATGCAGTCATGCTGGAAGTCATGAAATACTCTTTAATCGGTGGGCTAATAAACACTCATTATTTCAGAAGTTTATCCACAAAATAAACCGATGAGATAAGATTTTGGAAAAACTATAGTTCTAAAAATACTGACCACTTGGGCGTATGTCATTGATTTAATAACGCAGCATCAACAAAGAGAGCTGATTATTCAAACTCTATTTTCCCGAAAACCCACTGAACAGTTATAATTCCGCAAATTTTGCAGTGCTCACGTTTTTTCAGACATACCAAGGTAACCCAAATGCGCCCTAGCGGAAGAACGGCAGACCAATTACGTGATGTAAACATCACCCGCAACTATACCAAACACGCAGAAGGATCTGTGCTCGTTGAGTTTGGCGATACCAAAGTCATCTGTACCGCGTCGGTCGAACGCGGTGTACCCCGGTTTCTCAAAGGAACCGGCCAGGGCTGGATCACCGCCGAGTACGGCATGCTACCCCGGTCCACCACGGAACGGATGGGAAGGGAAGCCTCCAGAGGCAAGCAGGGTGGCAGGACGCTGGAGATTCAACGCCTGATCGGCCGTGCCTTGCGTGCGGCGGTAGACATGAAAAAGCTCGGTGAAAACACCATTAATATTGACTGTGATGTGATTCAGGCCGACGGTGGCACACGCACAGCCTCAATTACCGGAGCCTGTGTGGCACTAGTGGATGCACTGCGCTATATGCAGGAGAAGAAGATGGTCAAAAGTGACCCTTTCCTGCACATGATTGCCGCCGTTTCCGTGGGAATCTACAAAGGCAGCCCGGTTCTTGACCTTGATTATCCTGAGGACTCCAGTGCCGAAACGGACATGAACGTTGTGATGACCGATGCTGGCGGCTTTATCGAGGTCCAGGGAACGGCAGAAGCAGCCCCTTTCAGCCAGAATGAAATGCTGGCGATGATGGCCTTGGCACGATCCGGTATTGAGGAAATTATCGAGTTACAGAAAAAAGCGTTAGCAGAATGACACTTTACTGCCTGCCCTTTTGCTTGAGCTATTTTTAATAGAACCCGGCTATATGCCGGGTTCTTACTCTGTAACAGGTCAGCAGTATGATTATTGCACTCATTGGTTCCCATGGAACGGGTAAAACAACGCTCTGCAACGCTCTGGTGAAAGAGCTTGGGAGTGAATGGTCGGTGTTCACCGACTATTACCGAAAAATCGCAAAACATCTGAAGTATAAGACGCCCCGCGATGCAATAGTTGAAGATCAGGCAATCCGTCAGGTGACTTCCACGGCCATGGCGGGATCGGCACTGGGCGCCATGCTTGAGTGGACAGAGAATCTGCAAGGTCATGGCATTATCGATACAGGTCCTCCCTCATTACTTGCCTACCATCGATATTGGCTGAAAATATGCGAGACCCCTATCAGCCCTTATATGCTCAAGCTGGCCAACGCCATTAGCCAGAAAATTGATGCTTACTGCTATCTGCCAACAGGAAAATTTGCACTGGAGAGTGACGGCATTCGCAGTGACGATATCATTTTCCAGAAAGATATTGATCAGTGGGTACTGTGCAACACCGTCGATCCCGGAATATCTGAAAAAAAGATCCTGATGATGGAAAGTACTGATATTGAAAAAAGAACCGACGAATGTATCCAGATGATCCAAAGCTTCATCAGAAAATAACAGTATATTAATCTTTTCTTAATTAATTGATGAAATATCCGGACTCTGATAGATCGTACCAAGCACCCTTCGACTCCGCTCAGGGTGAACGGAGATTGTACACTTCAAACCCATTGAAACCATGTACTAACGCCCGGATCAACTTCACGAACACTCATTTTACGGCAAAGTACCCAATGTCCTGTTTACTCCGTCGGGCGGGCCATTTTACTGGCGTGCGGAAGAGTATCATCGCTATTTTCTGGTCGTTTTCGAGTATTGTTGCCTGAGTTAGCTATAAAGCCCGGGCCTGAACTGCTGCCAGCTTGGTTATTCTGGTGATACTCCGGGGCGTATTGAGGGGTAAGCTTGAATTTCTCACAAACCCATGGGTTATTAATCATCCTGAAAAAGTTGGTATCCGGTACATACGTCAGTTGTTTACCGCACTCTTTGACCAATGCTTCCATGTTGTTTGATGTTTTTATGTACGATAAAACCGATAAGATCCTGCTGCTTTGCGACCAGGCATGCAATAAACTTTCCGAGGAGATCTCCACCTGCTGGATTTTCTGATCCCGTTTTGCCAGTTGATGCACATTCAGGCAGCCAACAATTACAGAAGACAGCGCTTCTGGATCCAGGCCTGAAGCCATCAGGCTCGCCCTGAATTCAAATGCGAACTGCAAATAAAACAGACATGCCTCAGGGCCAGGTATGGGCATTTGGGCGTGGCGATGGGTCAATGCTGTTCTGAGGATTTGTTTGTCACCAGCGGCCAGCATGCCAGCAGCGCGTTTATCGTCCAGCATCATACTGACCAGCTTTGAGTCAGGGTTGGTCATTTGTGCCAGCACTCGGGTCATCTTTGCCTGCAGGACACCCCGAATTTTCTGTACGCCGGATTCATCCCCCGGAAACACTCTGTTAGCCTCAATATCGATAATTGTTTGTGGGGAACTCAAGTCGAATAGTTGGGGTGCCGGGGGGTATAGACCCAGAGCATTCTGATAGGCTAACTGATGTCTGAACAGGTTGAGGGCTTGAGTTGTTTTTTCCACTGCAGCAGCGTTAACAAAGAGGGTCTGGTTTTTCAGAATATAGTTCTTGACCGCAGCTTTCCGGTCACTGTTCAGGTTTTCGTACGGGATGGTGATTCGCGTTGTTTCATAAACCAGGTTTTTCTTCAGACGTTTCGATGCTTCAATATTCCATCCCTCTACCATCAGAGTTTCCAGGCTGTTAATGCACTCACCCAAATATTGAAGGCCTCCTCCTTCCAGCCTGCCCTCCGTTTTACCGATAGGCATTTGCACATTAATGGCCGTGGCGATGGCACATTCGGCAATAAATCTTTTGCCCTGCTCTTTGGCAATGCATTTGGACAAGCCAAATTTAGCCAGCAAGGTAGTCTCAATCAATGGAAAATTAATCAATGACGCATTTGTTCTGATAATTTTGATTTTTCGGGACAACTCCTCCTGGCATACTTTCGTTCTTTGGTGAGGAAAACAGGTGTTATATAAATAACGGGGAGCAATAAGTTTCACCTCCTTTCCAAGGTGATTGATAGCACTTGTTTCTGTTTGCGTGGCTACATCCCGAGTCTGAACGACAGGACAGAATGACTGAGCGGGTTTGGGTTGAATATTCATGGCAACCAGCACTCCTGAATTAACCTGCCAGCATTTTTTAACTGTGATATTGACTGTGTGTCTATTTAAAAAGTTCCATACACAACGGGCTGCAAATCGACATATTACAGAGTGATCGGTCAAACCAGATACTTTATTCTTTTTTATTCACTAAAAATAAAAAAAGGAGATTGCCAACGTCGTTGACTCTCTCCTTTTTCAGCAATGTTCCCATTTATCCGGGAACAACAAAATGATGAATCAGGTTCAGAAAATAGTCAGAACCCCAGCTCCCAGTCATAATCAATGATGACCGGTGCATGGGATGAGAAGGCCTGACCCTTGTAGATACCGCCATTCAGCACGCGGTGACGCATGCCCGGAGTGATAATCTGGTAATCAATGCGCATGCCAACATTGTCATGGCGCAGATACTCATCTTGCCACCAGCTGTACTTGCCCGCCTCCCGGTCAACCTCACGGTAAGCATCAAAGAACCCCATATCACCCAGCAGACCTTCCATCCAGCCACGTTCCGCCTGATTGAAACCTGAAACCTCCTGGGCATCACGCCAGTTAGCCACATCAATCTTGCGGTGTGCAATGTTCCAGGTGCCACACATAAGGAACTCACGACGCTTACGACGTTGTTTGCTTAAGTGGTGGGAATAGCCGTCCAGGAAACGGTACTTGAAATTCAGGTTTTCTTCAGTGTCACCTTCCGGTACGTACAGGCTGACAAGACTGATCTTGTCAAAGTCTGCCTGAAGGTAACGGCCGGTTTCATCAACCTCAGGAATACCAAGGCCACTGATAATAGCCTTGGGAGCATGACGGGTATAGATGGCTACACCGCCTCGCTCAACCCTGTTGTAACCACTGAAAGCATAACCAAAGTAGCCATCAAGAAAATACTGATCCTCAATCACCTGCTCGTCTTCACGAGTATCCTGCAGACAGATAAGGTCAGCATCCTGCTCCAGGAGCCAGTCAAACAGGCCTTTTTCCCGTGCGCTTTTAATGCCTTCGCAATTTAAACTGATAACTCTCATCGAATACACCTTACCAGGCCGTTTACATGCTCTGGCATTAAGTAAGCTTGTTACCTCGGCAAGACAGTAACCGGAAAAACAGAAACTGAAGACCTGCAAAACCATTTGAGCAAATCTCAGCCTGAGCAGCAGTTGCTTTGATCAGGATGAACGACGGCTAAAGTCTAAGCTTTTCAAGGATACAGTTACTCAACCGGGATTAACCCTGCATCAACTGTACGACAGAGTTGGTAAGAGCCCTCACCCCTATTATAAGGCATGATTAACATTCTTATGGTACGGTTGAACACAGAAATTTCTGGATTATATCGAACAAATGATAACGGGTCGCCTCCCGTATGTTTATCCGCATAAATCCGGTCTCTTCTGCAGCAGCCTGCAGTTCTGACGAAGTGACACCTGACGGTTTCCGTAATTTCACACCTGCTGACCGGGATGCAACCAATATTATAAATTGCACAATATCTCTGAAATAACACCTCACACAGGGGATTTAGGGTCGTATATTGGTATAAGATCAGCCCTTGAGTCCGGCACTACGGGCATATAGCGAACAGGACCCTCCCGATGCATCAGTACCAAAAAGAATTTCTGGATTTCGCCATTGAGCAGCAAGTACTCCGTTTTGGAGAGTTCACCCTGAAGTCCGGAAGAAAATCTCCCTACTTCTTTAATGCCGGGTTATTCCATAGCGGTGAAGCCATCAGCAAACTCGGTCAGTTTTATGCCTCAGCCATGGTCAATGCCGGGCTTGAATTTGACCTGCTGTTTGGGCCCGCCTACAAAGGCATCCCATTGGCCACTGCGACCGCCGTCGCATTGTTTGAAAAGCATAACCGGAATGTGCCGTGGTGCTTCAATCGCAAGGAGGCCAAAGATCACGGCGAAGGAGGGAATATTGTCGGTGCGCCCCTGGAAGGGCGAGTCGTGATTGTTGATGATGTTATCACGGCAGGCACAGCGATTCGTGAAGTGATGACCATTATTGAGCAAACAGACGCGACGCCCGCAGCCGTTGTGGTCGCCATGGATCGTCAGGAAAAAGGGCAAGGGGAGTCTTCAACGCCAGGAGAGTCCGCAACGCTAAAAGAGCTTTCTGCCATCCAGGAAGTAGAGCGTGATTTCAATATTCCGGTGTTGAGTATTGTTTCCCTGTCTGACTTGCTTGAGTATAGTGAACATCATCCGGAGATCCGCCGATACGCACCGGAAATTAAAGCCTATAGAGATGCCTATGGAGTATGAGGTCGTCATTATACTGTTTGTTAAAGTGCGACCGTAGCCAATCTGGCTGCGGCGCAGGATCTATAAAAATATAGAAATATTGACGACAAGCGTCTGCTGATAAAAAAAGTATTTTAGCTAATAAGAAACTGACACGGCCGGGGGAGGCACACGTGATTAGCTTTAAGTTAAATGGACAAACGGTAAATGTCGACGCACCGGGAGATACACCGTTGCTCTGGGTGGTTCGTGAACATTTGACCATGAAAGGCACAAAATTCGGTTGCGGTATGGGCTTATGTGGTGCCTGTAGCATGCTAATCGATGGTGTGAGTACCCGAACCTGCATCATGCCGGTTCAAGCCGTGGCCAATCGACATATCACCACCATTGAAGGCCTTGGTAACCCACAAATGATGTCCACTTTGCAGAACGCCTGGGTTGAAGCCGACGTTCCCCAGTGTGGCTATTGCCAAAGTGGGCAAATCATCAGTGCTACCGCATTGCTGAGCCAGAACAACAACCCCAGTGACAGCGATATCGACATCGCCATGAGCGGCAATATCTGCCGATGCGGCACCTATCCCAATGTAAAAAAAGCCATCAAAAATGCAGCGGCAGATTTAAGAAATGGCAAAGGCCGTTTGCAAGCGGTTCAGGTATTTGATCCAACGGCAACTGCATCACCGGAGACACAGGAGGTGCAGTCATGAGTGTCATTGAACAACCACTAACGCAAAACAAACAGACATTAGAAAACAGCTCCCGCCGTAGCTTTCTCAAAAAAATGGGCATTGTCGGTGGTGGTTTAGTGGTGGGAATTCCACTGACGGGCTGTGCCAGTGTTAAATTTCCCAATGCCATGGATGGTGATTTGCAACCCAATGCATTGCTGCAAATTACCGCCAATAATGACATTTATTTTTATCTTCCCCGTTCCGAAATGGGCCAGGGCGTATACACGGGCCTGACCACCATGCTGGCGGAAGAACTCGACGTTCATCCGGGTAAAATCCAGGTTAAAAATGTTGGCGCTCACGAAGAATATGCAAACCCGGAATATGGACTGCAACTGACCGGTGGTAGCAACAGCATTCGTGTGCATTTTATTCCGCTGCGGCAAATGGCTGCAAATGTCCGTATGGTTATTCGACAGGCGGCCGCACAAGTACTTCAACTGCCGCTGGATCAAATTCAAACGGATAACGGCATGATTGTCGCCAATGGTAAAAAGCTGCCTTACGGTGACTTTACCAAAGTGGCTGCTCATTTGAGTCTTCCTGAAGAGACACCGCTCAAGAAAAAAGCAGACTTCAAATACATTGGTAAACACTCAAAACGTTTGGACGCCGTAGCGAAAAGCACAGGCTCAGCGGAATTTGGTCTGGACGTGGAGTTTGCTGGCCTGCACCGGGCGGCATTAAAACGCTGCCCCGTATCGGGTGGCACCGTGAAAAACTTTGATGATAGCAAAGTGAAAAGCCTGCCCGGCGTCAAAGCCGTGGTCAGCATCTTTAACGGTGTGGCCGTGGTAGCGGATCATTACTATCAGGCAAAAGCCGCCTTGCCTGTGCTGGACGTACAATGGGAATTACCGGAGACCCTGTCTGACTTTTCCAGTGACTCCACTGAAGCAGGCAACGGCAAACAATTATTTAAAGCTGCATTGGATAGCGATGAATCCGATAATGCACACAAAGAAGGCAACGGTCGTGATGCATTAAAAACCTCTGATACGGTTGTGTCCGGAGAGTATTGGGCCCCCTACCTGGCCCACGCCACAATGGAGCCGATGAATTGCACGGCGAAATTCACCGGTAATAAATTAGAAATCTGGACAGGCTGCCAAAACCCGGGTGTTGCTGCCAAATTAGCCGCCTTTTACGGTGATGTAGCAAAAGACGATGTAACTGTTCACAGTACGTTCCTGGGAGGAGGGTTCGGACGTCGTATCTCAAGCGATTATGTTGCAGAAGCCGTTTCCATAGCCAAAGCATCGGGTTTTCCGGTGCAACTGATCTGGAGCCGTGAAGACGATACAAAACGCGATTATTATCGTCCTGCATCCATGGCTGAATTTCAGGTTGGCCTGGATAAAGACGGTAATATTGACAGCTGGAACGTTAAGCGCTCCGGTCCAAACATCCTGCCCTATACCATCGACGAAGTGACCGATGCCATGATGCCGGGATTCCTGCCGGATGGCATGGTTGATTGGATCAGTAAAGCGGGTTACGGCCTGTTTGACGGCTGGACGGTCGATCCTACTTCCGTCGAAGGCTTATTCGAAGATTATGATGCCAACCATAAATCCGTTGACCACGTGACGGTTGATCCGGGGCTACCGGTAGGTTTCTGGCGCAGTGTTGGTCACTCATTCAGTGGCTTCTTTAAAGAAAGCATGATGGATGAAGTGGCCATTTCGCAACAACAAGACCCTGTCGCCTATCGCCTGAAACACTTAAAAAGTAATCCTCGACTGGCGAACACGCTGAAGCTGGCAGCCGAAAAAGCGGGATGGGGAAAACCCTTGCCTGAAGGTCACTATCACGGCGTAGCCGTTCATGCTTCGTTCCTGTCTTATGTGACTCAAATCGCAGAGGTATCGGTGAACAACGGTCAAATTAAAGTTCACAAAGTGACCTGTGTGCTGGATTGCGGCTTGGCGGTTAACCCTGAAATCGTTATCCAGCAAATGGAAAGTGGCATCCTGTTTGGCTTAACCGCTGCCCTTTACGGTGAGATCACCGTTAAAGACGGTGCAGTGGTGCAAAGTAACTTCCATGATTACCCGATACTGCGAATGAATGAATCACCAGACATTGAGGTAGTCATTGTAGAAAGTGATGAAGCACCAACGGGTGTCGGTGAACCCGGTTTACCGCCCATTGCCGGTGCCGTGGGCAATGCCATCTTTGCCGCAACGGGTAAGCGTTTAAGAAGCTTGCCTCTTAAACTGAGTTAATTTGAGTGTGGTGCTTCGTCCCTAGGAGGCTGTCCGAGGGACGAAGACCCGTTATGTGCAAAGGTTTAATTAAAACAATATGCAAGGTTCACAATTAGAAGTATTAAATGGTTGTTTATCCTGCCTTGAACAAGGCGAGAATATTACCCTCGTCAGTGTGGCTAAAACCTGGGGTACTTCCCCCCGCCCGGTAGGCTCCCTTTTAGCGGTAAGTTCCTCTGGTCGTTTTTTTGGCAGTGTCAGTGGCGGTTGTGTTGAAGAAGATTTGATCGAACAGCTAGCCCAACACCCGGTCAGATTTGTACAAAAAATCATGTACGGAGAAACGGCCGAAGAGCGTCACCGTTTTGGATTGCCTTGTGGCGGTGCTTTAGAACTGATGGCGGAACCTCTCAATGACATTAAAGACGTTGAATGTCTGATTGATCATATTGCAACCAGAAAAACCTGCTTAAGAAAGGTAAGCCTTGAAACGGGTCAGGTGACTTATCTTCCCTGGCAGCAACAGGCACCCGAGCTGTCACCAACCCACTGGCAAAACGTATTTGGCCCAACCTGGCGATTAATGGTGATTGGTGCCGGTGAAACTGGCCGATATCTGGCCGAATTTGCCCAGGGCCTTGGGTTTGAAGTGTTGGTTAGTGATCCCAGGCCTGATTATCGGAGCAACTGGCCCTTAAAAGACTTACCGCTGTTACAAGGTTTTCCTGACGATATCATTCAGGATTTAAACGTGGATGTTCGTACAGCCATTGTCGCCGTCGCCCATGACCCGAAAGTAGACGACATGGCGTTACTCACCGCCTTAAAAAGCGATGCCTTCTATGTTGGTGCCCTTGGCTCGAAACTCAACAACCAGGAACGCCGCGCACGCCTCAGGGAACACTTTGATTTCACTGAAGCTGAAGTTAACCAACTCCATGGCCCAGTGGGATTAAATATCGGCAGTAAATCCCCGGCTGAAATTGCGCTGTCTATTCTTGCTGAAATCACAGCCATTAAAAATGGCATACAGCCCGGTAAGGCATTGGAAAAGAAAGAAGATCAAATCAGTCAGACGGCCGCCTGTGACATCCGTTAGCATTTCAGCATCGAACCCTGGCGAGAAAATAACGGCGGTTATTTTAGCCGCCGGTAAAGGTACGCGATTTAACGGCCATAAAATGATGCATGATATTAACGGCATCCCTATGGCCATCCGCAGTGCATTGAATGCTCAGCACCATGTTCATCACGTTTTAGTTATCGTCAGACCGCAGGATCACCGCCTTAAACGTGCACTGGATAAATACCGGCTTGCCTACACGGACAACCCTGATTTTGAACAAGGTATGAGTTCATCCATTGTGCAAGCCATTGACCATATTCCTGACGATCAACATATCCTTCTCTGCCTGGGAGACATGCCCCACATCGAACCTGATACTTACCAGCGCCTTATTGCAGGTTTTAGAAAACATAAATTCAATAAAATCATCAGGCCGATCTATCAATCTGAAGATCCGATTCCGGCTCACCCCGTGTTATTTCCCGCATCTCTTCAGGCAGATTTGAAGTTACTCAGTGGTGATGCAGGTGCTAAATCTATTCTTAAGATCCACCAGCCGATTTTGCTGGAAACATCTGACGAAGGCGTGATCAAGGATATTGATTACTATACCGGTCATAACGAAATAGTTGGTCAGGTATCCGGTGCCTGACCATGGCCAGACACCAGGAAAACCAGAACTTATCTGAACGCCGCCGCAGAAAGAATTTGCCACTGATCCGCCCAGTTTTCCGTGGGCTTGCGCTTGAATTCACTGCGAACATACTGGGCAATCCGGCCTTCGGCAGCAGCCAGCATCAGATTTGCAGTTACGCTGACGGTCAGGCGGGGTCGCACACCTTCCTTGATTTCCGCTTCACGTAACGTCTGCTTGAGTTGTGTCTCCAGACGGTCAAACAGCTGAGTCACACGCTGGCGCAACCGCTCGGTCTCACCAGCCAATGCATCCCCGGTCAGGATACGGGTCAAGCCGGGGTTTTTCTCACAGAAGCCAATCAGCAACAGCAGGATCTTTTCACACCGTGCAGTCACATGGGGCTCTTCAGAAAGAATCAGCGAGATTCGGGAAAACAGCGTCTCCTCAATAAACTCGATCAGCCCTTCAAACATTTTTGCCTTGCTCGGGAAGTGACGGTACAGGGCCGCTTCGGAAACACCCACCGCTCTGGCCAGGGCCGAGGTGGTAATCCGGTTCCCCGGAGCCGTCTCCAGCATATGAGCCAGGGCTTCCAGAATCTGCTGCTTGCGAGAAATTTTCTGAGACATATCCATTATGAGTACTAAACACTATCTCCGGTTATCAGGGTGCCCACTCCCCGGTCAGTTAACAGTTCAAGCAGAACGGCATGTGGCACCCGGCCGTCAATGATGTGCGCTGTTTTTACACCGCACTTCACGGCATTAAGCGCGCATTGTATCTTGGGAAGCATACCGCCATAAATAGTTCCGTCAGCAATTAATGCTTCGACCTGCTCTGAGTTCAGCCCGGTCAGCAGGTTGTCATCCTTATCCAGCAGGCCTGCCGTATTGGTCAGTAACAACAGTTTTTCTGCCACCAGCTCTTCCGCCAGGCGTCCGGCAACGAGGTCGGCGTTGATATTGTAGGAGGCACCGGCATCATCCACCCCGATAGGCGCAACCACCGGAATAAAGTCGGAGTTTTGCAGCATGGTGATGATATCGGTGTCGATGGATTCCACTTCGCCCACCTGACCAATATCAATAATCTCCCGTGCGGTTATCTCCGGGGTCACCTCGGTCACCAGCAACCGTTTGGCACGAATAAATCGACCATCCTTGCCGGTAACACCAACAGCCCGCCCGCCATTGTTGTTGATAAGTGTCACTATCTCCTTGTTTACCAGCCCGCCCAATACCATCTGTACCACATCCATGGTATTGGAGTCGGTGACTCGCATGCCCTGGACAAAGCGGCTTTCGATGTTCAGCCGTTTCAGCATGTCGCCTATCTGTGGACCGCCACCGTGAACCACCACAGGATTAATACCCACCGCCTTCAGCAAGACCACGCCCTGGGCAAAGCTGTTTTTCAGTTCGTCGTTTTCCATGGCATTGCCACCGTATTTAACGACGACGGTCTTACCGGCATAGCGTTGCAAATAGGGCAGTGCCTCGGTCAGAACCGTGGCGATTTCCTGAGAGGATAAAGCAGGCTTATCCATGACTCCTCCTGCGTTGCTCTTACTGATTGAGCATGGTGTCCGGGCCTGTTGACTGCAGGCTCAATTTGAACTGGCAACGTAACATCAACAGGCCCTGGTTATTTTTTATTGGTGGCGGCCTGGCACAATCAGCCACGCCCTGGTGACAAAAAGCCGTAATCAGTGGGTTCCGGAGTGCCCAAAGCCTCCGGCACCGCGGTCACTTTCATCAAAGCTTGCCACAATCTCCAGTCGGGCCTGAACCACGGGAACCAGTATTAACTGGGCAATACGCTCCCCCGGCTGAATCGTGAACGTGGTATTTCCCCGGTTCCAGCAGGAGACCATCAGCTGCCCCTGGTAGTCAGAGTCAATCAGTCCCACAAGATTACCCAGAACGATGCCATGCTTATGACCCAGTCCGGAGCGGGGAAGGATCATCGCCGCCAGGGACGGGTCTTCAATGTGGATGGCCATACCGGTAGGCAGCAACTGGGTTTGACCCGGCTCCAGGCTCATAGGTTGATCAAGACAGGCTCGCAGATCAATACCTGCTGAGCCTTCTGTGGCATATTCCGGCAATGGAAACTCTGTGCCCAGCCGTGGATCCAGAATACGGGTTTTCAGTGTTCTCATGTCGTTTAATTCCCTGTGTATTTACCGTGAAATGCCTTTCAAGGCTGTTCAACTGTCTCAGTTTTGGGCTGTTGGCTTTTCCACTTTCTGAAACGGCGGGCAACAATTTGCAGCAGCTTGCGGGACACCACTTTTTTCGATGCTCTTGGTAATGGCTCTTCCAGCGCTTCGCCAATGACGGTGACTTCGTTGCTGTCGCTGCTGAAGCCAATCTCCCGGTCACCCACATCATTGGCCACCACCAGATTCATCTTCTTGCGGCGCAGCTTATCCGCAGCGTAGCCCAGTACATTGTGCGTCTCTGCGGCAAAACCCACCACAAAGGGCGGTGTGTCCAGAGCGGAGACCGAAGCAATAATATCGGGGTTCCGTACCAGTTTAATCTCCAGGGTTTCACTGCCATTGTCAGGGTCTTTCTTGATCTTTTCCCGGGCAACCTCGGCAGGGCGATAGTCACTGACAGCAGCACAACCGATAAAGATATCCACATCGGCTATCCGGTCATGAACCGCCTGATGCATATCCCTGGCACTGACCACATCCACCCGCCGGACCCGATCCGGTGTGTCCAGATTCACCGGGCCACTGATCAGGGTAACCGTTGCCCCGGATGCAACAGCCGCTTCGGCAATGGCAAAGCCCATTTTTCCGGAACTGTGGTTGGAAATATACCGAACCGGATCAATATCTTCGCGGGTGCCGCCAGCGGTGATCATGATATTCACCCCGGTGAGAATATCATGGCTGAACAGCCCCGATGTTTTTTCCACAATCAGCTCAGGGTCTAGCATCCTGCCCGGGCCGATATCACCACAGGCCTGGCTGCCATCGCCCGGGCCAAACAAATGGATATTCCGCTCCAGCAGCTCTTCGCAATTTCGCTGGGTCACACTATCACGCCACATCCCCTGGTTCATGGCCGGTGCCAGGCAGATAGGTGCACTGGTGGCCAGGCACAAAGTGGTTAACAGATCATCCGCATGGCCACCGGCCAGTCGTGCAATAAAGTCAGCCGTGGCAGGGGCAATCAGAACCACATCCGCCCAGCGGGCCAGTTCGATATGCCCCATGGCCGCTTCCGCCCCGGTGTCGAGCAGATCCAGATGCACCGGGTTGTGAGACAGTGCCTGCAGGGTTAACGGGGTAATAAACTCACAGGCGGCACTGGTCATGACCACACGGACATCAGCCCCCAGTTTGGTCAGCAGACGAATCAGCTCTGCACTCTTATAAGCAGCAATGCCACCGGTAACACCAAGAACAATGCGTTTGTTACTTAGCTGTTGCATTTTTTGCAAATTTCCTCAGGGAATTAAACCGGCAATTTTTTGTCTGAGTAGTCAGGAACCGCACAGAACGCCATGGGCTACTCACCATAAATCCGCTCCATCATAGCAGTGAATAGCTGACGGTATAACCACCATAAAAGCCCGGAGTCATCATTTGCTACCAAGAGAAAAGATACTGGCCATGGGCCCTTCAGCCCTCACTGAAGCGGAGCTATTGGCACTGCTGTTAAGAACGGGTTGCCAGGGTATGAACGTGATGGAACTGGCCAGCCATCTGCTGGAACAGTTTGGTGGCCTGGAAAAACTGCTGACCACCCGCCATCAGCATCTTATGTCCGTTAAAGGCCTTGGGCCTGCCAAAGCTACGCAGCTCAGCGCTACCCTGGAGCTTTGCCGAAGGGTACTGCGTGAAAAGGTAGCCAACTCCGATGTTATCTCCAGCCCAGAGTCAACCCGGGAGTACCTGCAGCTGCACTTCCAGGGTCTTCAGCGAGAGCAGTTTGCCTGTCTTTTTCTGGACACCCGGCACCGGGTTATTACGCTGGAAACACTCTTTCAGGGCACCTTGAACACAGCCACCGTTCATCCCAGGGAGGTGGTGAAACAGGCGCTGGCGTTGAATGCGGCATCACTGATTCTCTGTCACAACCACCCATCGGGCGATCCTGAGCCCAGTCAGGCTGACATTCGCATTACCCAGCGGTTGAAAGAGGCGTTGCAACTGGTGGATATTCAGGTGCTGGATCATATGATTGTGGGACAGGGAAAGATACTATCCATGGCGGAACGAGGGCTGGTTTAGCTTTCCATGCTCAGCAGTGAAACCTAATCATCAGACTCCAGGTGCTCGTCACCGTCATAAATGTCATCGGGCTCAGGTGCAAGAAACCACTCATCCAGTTTCATAGAGAGCTGATCAACACCGGTTTTCTTGAGGGAAGAGAATAACTGAACACTCACCTGTGGGAATCGGGACAGATCCTTTTTGAGGCTGTTCAGAACCTGTTTGGCGGCCCCCTGTTTCAGTTTGTCCGCCTTGGTGAGCAGTATGTGCAGCGGTAAGTTTGCACTTACACTCCAGTTAAGCATCATCTGATCGAACTCTTTCATCGGATGACGAATATCCATCAACAGCACCAGGCCAACCAGCGCCTCGCGACGCTCCAGATAATCGGTCATGTGATGCTGCCACTCCTGCTTCATGGCTTCAGGCACTTTGGCATAACCATAGCCCGGAAGATCCACCAGAAAGACACCATCCTGCACGTCAAAGAAGTTGATGAGCTGGGTTCTTCCCGGCGTCTTACTGGTACGAGCCAGTTTGTTGGAACCCGTCAGCGCATTCAGGGCGCTGGACTTTCCTGCATTAGAGCGACCTGCAAAGGCCACTTCACGACCTTCATTCTCCGGACACTGGCTCAGCCTGGCCGCGCTCTTGTAAAAAGAGGCCTGGCGGTAATTTAATGAAGATCTGGTATCACTCATGGGGTTTCATCTATTCCAGTAATCTTTGCTGATTGCCAATAAGTAGTTAACCAAATGAAATCATATATTTCTGACTAAGTTGTCAGTCACTCTGCGGCGTTGCAACTCCGGTCACATAGCTACGGCTATGCTCCCTACGTTGCGCCTTGCATAGCAACTGCCCACTTAGCCAGAAATATACGATTCCATTTGGCCAACTACTTAAGCCGGTGATAAATAAGCACGGGACTCAATAAATCACGTAAAAGAGATCAGCAAACGGGCAACGGGAGCCTGTCCGACTCCCGGGTATCACTTCCAACGGATCGATATCGCTCTGCCTGTACCGGTCGCCGGTTGAGTAGTTTATACTATCGTCGTTCAAGGTACATGCCGTCATGTCACCTGATGCTGAAACAGACAGAAAGCAGATGCGAATCTCTGTATGGGTCTTGTTTCGCTAAACAATAAAAGCTGTCAGGTCTGATGAATAATAACAGCCATTTAAGGCAAACGCCGTAACTGGGTCAGGTAATGAAAAAAGTCATTCTCACTCTGGTAATTTCTTTGGGGATAACGGGCATCGCCTTTGCCAAAGGCGATGCAGCAGCAGGCAAGAGCAAAGCAACGACCTGCGCCGCCTGCCATGGTGCCACAGGGATCAGTCTTGCTCCAAACTGGCCAAATCTCGCCGGTCAGGGGGAGCGTTACCTGATCAAACAGATCACTGAAATCAAGGACGGCACACGCTCTGTGCCAGAGATGATGCCCTTCGTCAGCGCTCTGACCACGCAGGATATTGCTGACCTGGCGGCTTACTTTGCCAGTCAGCCAGCCCCTCAGGGAGCAACTGACACCAAGTATGTCACATTGGGTCAAGCACTTTACCGTGGTGGGGATGCCAAGAAAGGTATTCCGGCCTGCTCCAGCTGTCACTCTCCCACGGGTAAGGGTAACTTCCTGGCGGGCTTCCCCTTACTGGCGGGCCAGAATGCAGAGTACACCGCCAAGCAGCTGCGTGACCTTCGTGAAGGTGATCGAACCAACGATGGTGACACCAAAATCATGAGAACCATTGCCGAGAAGATGAGCAATAAAGAGATCGAAGCGGTTTCTCACTACATCAGCGGTCTTCGTTGATCGTTTTTTATCCCTGATTAATGACAGAAGCCTGAGCTTTACCGGCTTCTGTCATTTTCCTCTCATACAAACCTGCCTGCTTGATCAGACTTCCTTTTCGTCAGATGCTGGCGTAATGTGTCGTCTATAAAGCGCCATATCCCTGAATAACAATGAAAAATAGAGGACTCTCGTATGATAAAAAAAACGAAGGGTATATTAGGTATCGCTGCATTCCTGGGCATCGCCACGGTCGCAGCGGGTTATCTGTTCAGTGATACCCAACACAGTCAGGAAGTGATCGTTACTCAAAATACCCCGGTAGCTCAGGCCAGCACGACCACGCACTCAGCAGCCGGTGATACCTCATCAGCGTCAGTCATCACTCAATCCGGTACACCGCAATTATTTCAGCCAGGCCAGCACTATCGGGTTTTATCCAATCCGGTTACCACGGACGCCATACCGGAGAAAGTGGAGGTGGTCTCCATATTCTGGTACGGATGCCCCCACTGTTACGCACTTGAGCCCAGGATTGAACAGTGGCAACAGACCTTGCCTGGCGATGTTGAGTTTATTCGAACGCCCGGTTTCTTCGGCCCTAACCTTTGGCAGACCCACGCCCGGCTTTACTATACTGTGCGCAATTTGGGACTGGAAGAGCAGGTTCATGCCGGTATCTTCAGTGAAATACAGAACCGCCGAAATCAGCTCAAGGACAGTGAACAAATGGCCGAGTTCCTGAATCGGGAGTTTGGTGTTGAACCTGAAGCGTTTAATAAAGCGTTCAAGGGTTTCGGTGTTAATAATCAGCTGCAAAAAGCCTTCTCCAAACTGAAAGGCTACAGGTTGTCTGGTGTACCCGCCATCGTGATTGATGGGCGCTATGTGGTTGAGCCCGGGCTGGCTGGATCACTGGCTAATATGCCGGTGATTGCCGACTACCTGATCCGGAAAGTTAAACAGGATCGAAAAGGCTAGGAGGCTCCTAGTGCATGGTTTCAATGAGTTTGACGGGTTGTCGTGCCTCCGCACTCCGTTCGTCCTGAGCCTGTCGAAGGACCCATAGGGCCTAAAGGCGGAAACTCCGGACTCTGATAGATCGTGCCAAGCACCCTTCGACTCCGCTCAGGGTGAACGGAGATTGTTCAGAAACCATGTGCTAGAGACATTGCAGCAGTGGTTAAATGTCATACATTTTGGCTTTTAACCACTTTCATTTGGTAAATCATCGATCATTCTTTGCAGGAAGTCGGATAAAAGGCCTGTAATATCTGTCTATCAGTTTCCCTTGTCCATTTCTGGCGGTAAAGCACTATGCCCATTCGAACCCTCACAGGTGCCATTCGACGACGTTTACACCGGCAGCGTTGTCAGTACCGTTCCGGGCATATTCATCACTCGGCACCGGGCGGGCCCCCGCGTCGGCTCAACAAAAAGACCCTCAAGCTGCTCAGCTTTAATATTCAGGTGGGCATCAATACTCAGCAATACCGCCATTATCTGACCCGCAGCTGGCAGCATATTCTGCCTCACGCCAAACGCCAGGCGACCCTTGACCGGATTGCCAGTGTTCTTCCTGACTTTGACCTTGTTGCCTTGCAGGAAGCTGACGGTGGCAGTATTCGCAGCAGCTTTATTAACCAGACTGAATATCTGGCTCTCAAAGGACACTTCCCTTACTGGTATCACCAGATCAACCGCAACCTTGGCAAGCTGGCACAACACAGTAATGGCTTTCTTAGCCGGTTTGAGCCTCTATCGCTGGAAGACCATAAACTGCCCGGTCTGATTCCCGGCCGGGGTGCCATTGTCGCCCGCTTTGGCAACCCTGAGGAGCCTCTTACGGTGGTGATGATGCATCTGGCCCTGAGCAAAAGGACCCGAAATATCCAGCTTTCCTATATCCGTGATGTTGTGCAGCACAATCAGCATGTGGTGCTGATGGGGGATATGAACACCCACGCGGATCAATTACTCAATGACTCACCGCTGAAAAATACATCCCTTCATGCGGCGCACTGGGGGCAAAATACCTTTCCCAGCTGGCAACCGAAGCGTTCTCTGGATCATATTCTGATCAGCCCATCCCTGATTGTTAATCGATTTGGCGTTATCGATATGCCCATCACGGACCACTTGCCGGTATCTGTGGAAATCCGGGTGCCTGACGCCGTATTGAGCAAAGTGTGATTCATCGAAATAGGGCTGAAGCTTCTCAGGCTCTGTTGGCAGGGTATTTGAGAAATGCTGGTCGACTACCACAAGGCAGGAAAAAATAAAAAAGGCCCGATATCAAGGGGGGAAGTAAGGAGGGAGATATCGGGCCTCGAAAAAAAAACCATCACTGTTTCAGTGACAGGGAGTCATTCCAGAAGGTGCATCTTACCTGACACACATTATTTGCCTATCAGTAAAAAACCCGCACCGGGTACGTAATGAATCTTTAACCGCTTCGGAATAAACCCACTGTCTGGTTGCCTTCGGTAGACCCTGTAAAATCGATATAATGAGGCCACGCTTTTGTCAGCGCGGATACCACCAAACACGGAGACTCAATGATGAGCCCTATCAAGCTGGGTGTTTTTGGCTCAGCATTTGACCCACCAACACTTGGGCATCTGGATGTGTTACAACAGGCAGCCACCTGCCATGACTGCATCCTGCTGGTTCCCAGTGCCTTTCATGCTTTTGACAAAAACCCTCTGCCATTCGGCCTCCGTCTGCAGATGCTGCAATGCTTTATTGATGAAGCAGAGGCTGGCTGCACCCTGGAGGTATGTGACCTGGAGGCAGAACTGCTGGAACAGAATCCCGGCAGGCCGGTATACACCTATGACCTGATGGCAGCCTTAACCAGTCAGTACCAGGATAAAGCCACACTGTCCTTCATCAGAGGGCCGGATAATGCCAGGCCGGAAACCTGGAAACGATTTTATAAAGCGCAGGAAATTGAGGAAACGTGGCCGATCTTTACCGCCACTGAACGGGTGGCCATCCGCAGCAGTAATGTCCGCAATATTCTTGAATCCGCAAAAATAGCCGATGATCTTCAGCAGGGGTTGAATATGCTGCTACCTTCTGTTCAGGCGTTTATTATCAATAACAACTTATACCAGACAGGGAACCCATGAAGCTTTCAGGTCTTGATGCCCGCGATGTACAGGTTCAGGAAGAGGCAAAGGTTTATTCAGGCTTTCTGAAGCTCTTTAAATACACGATTACGCATCGGCTCTTTAACGGGGGAATCAGCCGTCCCCTGATCCGTGAAGCCACCGTCAGGCCACCCTCTGTGGGCGTTATATTGTTTGATCCGGTGCATGACCAGGTGGTTCTGGTGGAGCAATTCCGCATGGGGCCTTTTTTGAGCGACGATGACCCCTGGTTGCTGGAGGTGGTTGCCGGTATCAGTGAGCCTGGCGAAACCCTGGAAGAAGTTGCCCTGCGCGAAGTAGAGGAAGAAACCGGTTATCAGATTACCTCGTTAATGCCGGTCTCGGATTTCTATGTCAGCCCCGGTGCCAGTAACGAAAAACTCAAGCTGTTCTGTGGTCTGGTAGATGCCACGGCTGCTGGCGGCATTTTTGGTGTTGCCGATGAAGGGGAGGATATCAAGGTTCATGTTCTTCCCTTCCAGGAAGCTTATGATATGGTGGAAGACGGAAGGATTGCCAATGCTCCAGCGGTCATTGCACTGCAATGGCTTAAGCTGCATCACCATGAGTTATGCCAACATGAAAAATAACGTCTTCCCAACCTGGCTCCGGCAACGGTATGCCTTTATCTTTATTGTCAGCTTTTTTGCGGTGACGCTCGCTGGATGCCAGACGAACGGCAAGATGTTCCCTGAGCTTAAGCAGGAAAAGCTCACGAAGGATAATAATTGGACCGTATTACCCTTTATCAGCCACGCTAAAGTGCCATACGAGGATCTTATTCAGCTTGAACGTATGTTGTTGGTCCAACTGCCCTCGAAAGGTATAAAAAACCCTACAATTTATCACTTACCTAAAACTTTCTCGGTTCCGGATTACCTTTCCGAGGTATTCCAGGTTGAGCAAGCACGCGTGTGGGCCATCAGTCAACACATCAAGTACTCCATATCTGCTGAAATTCTTGAATGGCACTTTGACCAGCAGAACCGTTTTTCCACAACTCTGAGCTTGAAAGTTAATGATTTATCATCGGGAGACCTGGTTTGGAGCATAGATGGCCTGGGAGAAGGGCGACCTGGTGAAGCGGCCTACGATGTGAGCCGCAAACTGATTGCTGATCTGGTGGCTGCCATGCCGCTTCAATAAGGCACCGGAAAACTGATACCAATTAATCAAAAACGAGAGAAAAGGACATGCTCTACGTACTCAGGGATGATAACAATCAGGTGTGTGCCGTTTCAGAGAAACCGCTGTCCAATGAGTGGCAACAGGCCGGGATGGACGACGAAAGCCTGATGCTCTTTCTGCACAATAATCCGGAAATCAGCTCCGGCATCATGGTGTCTTCCGATGCCGATTTTATCCGGGTACTTGAGGATGTGATTGATCTATTAATTGATAAGCAGATCATCCAGTTCACTGAGTTTCCGGATGTCGTTCAGGCAAAACTGCTCCATCGTCGCAGATATCGTGAAAGTCTCAGGAGTAATGCGGATACTACGCAGCTTCTGGAAGACGGTGATGACAGCATCTTTTAACTGAAAATCGGCGATCGTCAGAGTCAGATGGCTTTCACATGAATTCTTAATGCCTGGTCAGCAGGCTATCTTTCCGCCGAAATCATCCCCGGTGGTGTTATTCGGGCATTGATGGCTGGCCAGTTTTCCGGCCAGCGGCTCTGGGTTTCCATTGATATATTGGGCACCATCTGCGTTGTTTCATCAATCCGTTCCGGAAACAAGATCCCGTCCAGGTGATCAATTTCATGCAGCATAACCCTGGCGGCAAACCCATCCAGAATGAAAGTGGAATATCGGGCACAGCGGGATAACGTGATTTCGTCTCTTCAGTCACGCCTATGCACAATACCCTTGCTCCCCAGCCAATCTGAGGCGCGGCAATACCAATACCGTTTGCCTCAATTTGCCTGTTACGCAGAGTCTGGAGATTGTGCTGGAAATCATCGGTCAATATATCATCAACACACACCTGTTGATGTTGCTGAAAAAGCAGGGGATCACCCATGATGACCAGATCCGGGCTATCAGGCAAACGCATCATTACAAGAACCACTCCACATCTGGTTACGATCAATCAGTGTAACTTAATGAACCCGCAGGCAGAACGGTGAAAATTCCACTGAAGCACTGATCAGCATCAGGCAAAATATGATTTCATAGCGACTTCTACTTATAATTGCTGCTCAATTTACGTTTATTAAGCACCATGAACAGAACTTATCGCTTACTTGTTTCCTGCCCGGACGCTACAGGCATCGTAGCCACCGTCAGTGACTTTATCGCCAGACACGGCGGCTGGATTGTTGAAGCCAATCATCACTCTGATCCAGTGACCGGGCGCTTTTACATGCGCAACGAAATCAAAGCGGACAGTCTGCCTTTTTCTCTGGATGAATTTAAACATCATTTCACCCCTGTTGCTGAAAAACTCAGTCTGGACTGGCGCATCAATGACTCAGGAGTTCCCCAGCGTGTTGCCCTTCTGGCCAGCAAAGAGGCCCACTGCCTGTCTGACCTGCTTTACCGCTGGCGAAGTGGCGACCTGAACATGGAAATACCCTGTGTCATCTCCAATCATGAAGATTTGCGCAGCTATGTGGAGTGGCACGGTATTCCCTATCACCATGTACCTGTGGATAAAGGGGATAAGGCATCGGCCTTTGAGGCAATGACATCACTGCTGGAACAGTACAGTGTTGATACAATTGTACTTGCACGCTATATGCAAATTTTGCCCCCGCAACTGTGTGAGCAGTATGCCGACCGTGTCATTAATATCCATCACAGCTTTCTGCCTTCCTTTGTGGGTGCCAAGCCCTACCATCAGGCCTACGAGCGAGGCGTTAAGCTGGTGGGTGCCACCTGCCACTACGTGACGGAAATCCTTGATGCGGGCCCGATCATCGAGCAGGACGTCATCCGGGTTGGGCATCACCACCTGCCAGAAGATATGGTGCGTTTAGGAAAGGATGTCGAGAAAAGTGTACTGGCGCGGGGATTGAGATATCACATCGAAGACCGGGTTATTGTTGATGGCAGCAAGACCATTATTTTAGGATAGTGCTATACGATTGCCACCATCCTGTGGATAAGCTGTGAAAGTCTGTGCATAAGCTATGAATACACAGGGTATAACTAATCCATGACGCAGATATCGCTCAGGGAAGAGTCATGAAACTACAGTCCTGCCCCTGTTGCCGGGGTAAAGCTATATTTGCCGACCTGATTATCGGCAAAGGCAGTCAACGGGTGAAAATGTGGCAGGTCAGCTGCAGTGGCTGTGGTTTATCCACAGAAATGGACGAAGATAAAAGATATGTGGCAAAACGCTGGAATCTTCGCCAGGAGTACGCAAATCTGAAAATGTGGGTAACATTGCTGGCAGCCCTGCTGCCAGCGTCGATCATCATCAGTCTGCTGCTTGGCAACCTGATGGGTATCAGCCTGATCAGCTGAGTTTATCACTCTTCTTCACCGTACCCTGGATACAACTGGTGATGTTATCCACAAGCTGGTTGATAAACGTTGCATAGCTTTCAGGTCCGGATTGAATATTTTCTGCTAGTGGGTCAAGCACACCAACCTGGACGGAAAGCCCTTCTGTCAGCCGCTCAATATAAGCAGGCTGGAACTGCGGTTCCCGGAAAATGCAAGCTGACCCCGCTTTGTTCAACTGCCCTTTCAGGCTTACCAGGTGCCGGGCTCCGGGTTGCTGCTCAGGATTCAGGGTGAAATAGCCGGCAACTTCCAACCCATACTGCTCTTGTAAATAGCCATAGGCATTATGAAAAACGAAAAATGGCTGCCTGCCTGATTGTTCTACTTTTTGACCGTTGCGCACGTCCGTCTGGTCCATGCTGTTCAGAAACAGAGCAAGATTACGCTGATAGCGAGACTGGTTAACCTTGTCCACAGACATCAACACCCGGGCCATCTCTCTGGCAATAACCCTGGCGTTATCGGTGCTCAACCAGATATGAGGGTCATAGTCACCATGATCGTGATGCTCTCCATGCTCATGAATATGGTGCTCATGCTCTTCACTGCTGCGCAGGCGAATGCCATGCATGTCCATCGCGGATACGGCTTTTACCCCCTTTGCCGAGGCCAGCATTTTGGGCAGGAAAGTCTCCATTGAAGGGCCTACCCAGAAAATGACATCCGCACTTCTTAACTTGCGGGCATCAGAGGGCTTGAGGCTATGGCTATGAGGCGAACTTCCCGGAGGCAACAATACCTCAGTATGAGTCACCCCTTCCGTCACCGCCTGGGCAATCAGCTGCAATGGCTTGATGCTGGCCAGCACTTTTGGTGATTCTGCACGTGCACAAAAGCTGGCAGTCATTAGCAACACTGTTATCAGCAACTGTTTAATGGGGACAAACTGCATACGAAAACCGCTTCTTTTGGAAAGCGTTATAATATAACACTTCAATCTAAAAAAGGATCCCCACATTCATAGTTCAGAACCAAGATCTCAGTTAACTTTTTCTGAACCGTAGTAATACTTACAGAGACATAAAAAGGAATAGTGATTGAAAGTGACAGGCTGGAAATCAAATGAACAATCCGGCGGGGATTTTATGGTACTAACGTTCATTAAATCTATGGACGGGGTAGCGTATTTTTGAATACGAACCCTCACCGAGGAGTAAGCAAAGGTTCGCAGTTTTTGAAGTGGTTAGATGCCTTCCCAGTAATCTTCCCCAAAGATGGCGCTGAGCCGTTTGTCTTCTTCCCGATCCTCAAGTGCTCTGCGGATTTGCAGGGAGCGCTTGGAACCTTTCTGCTCAAGTTCAGGACGGATCAGGTGCTCATCCAGAATGAACTCTTTCTCGGCTTTTTTACCTTTTCCCATAACAGCATCCTCTTCTTGTATTTGTTATTAAATGATGCCTGATTACGATTACCAAAATATTAAATTACTGGTCGTACGACAACTACTCATGTCGTATAAAAATGTGCGATAAATCGCACAAATCAACCATTACAAGACCTCATGGCGCAGTTTCGCTAAACTCTCACTGTTCTGGAAAATACTCTCCCCATCACCAGGGGGCATCGACTTCTGACTGAAAGATTCTTATGGACGTAACCTCAATACTTGATTCACTGAATGATGCACAGCGCAGTGCTGTTGCAGCTCCCGTCAGCTCTATGCTGGTTCTGGCCGGTGCCGGTAGTGGTAAAACCCGCGTGCTTGTCCACCGGATCGCCTGGCTAGTGCAGGCTGAAGCCATGTCCCCTTATTCGGTGATGGCGGTAACCTTCACCAACAAGGCCGCGGCAGAGATGCGCTCACGTATTGAGGAACTGCTGGGCATCGCCCCCAGGGGAATGTGGGTGGGTACGTTTCATGGTCTTTCCCACCGTCTGCTCAGGGCACACTGGAAGGAAACAGGGCTGCCCGAAAACTTTCAGATTCTGGACAGTGACGATCAGCTGCGCGTGCTCAAGCGGATCATGAAAGCCATGCAGCTGGATGAACAGAAGTGGCCGCCACGTCAGGCCCAGTGGTTTATCAACAGCAAAAAAGATGAAGGGCTTCGTCCCGATTACATCGATCCCGGTTACGACCCATTCGAACGCACCATGGTTGATGTTTATCGACGCTACCATGAGTACTGCGAACAGATGGGAGTGGTGGACTTCGGGGAGCTGCTGCTGCGGGCACACGAACTGCTGCTGAAGCGGGCCGATATTCTCCAGCATTACCGTGAACGTTTCCGATACATTCTGGTGGATGAGTTTCAGGATACCAACGCCGTGCAGTATGCCTGGCTGCGATTACTGGCGGGAGACCAGGACAAGCTGATGGTGGTGGGTGATGATGACCAGTCCATTTATGGCTGGCGGGGTGCCAGAATTGAGAATATACGTCAGTTCACCCATGACTTCCCCAATGCCCAGACCATCAAACTGGAACAGAATTACCGCTCTACCGGCAATATCCTGCAGGCCGCCAATGCCGTTATTGCCAATAACCCGGATCGTCTGGGAAAAGAGCTTCGTACCGATGGTGATAAAGGCGAGCCAGTGCACCTGTACGCTGGCTTTAACGAGATGGACGAAGCCCGATTTATTACTGACCGGATTAAAGATGCCATCACCAAAGGCACGGCCCGCAGCGATATTGCCATCCTTTACCGGTCCAATGCGCAGTCCCGTATTCTTGAAGAGGCGATGCTCCGGGCTGCGATACCCTATCGAATCTACGGTGGGCAGCGCTTCTTTGAACGGGCAGAGATCAAAAACGCTCTGGCCTATCTCCGGCTTGTCCGCTCGCCGGATGACGACACCTCTCTGGAGCGGGTGATCAATATTCCCACCCGGGGTATCGGTGAGAAAACCGTAGAAAAGCTCAGAGAGGCGGCCCGGAGTCAGGGTATTTCACTGTGGCAGGCGCTGAAAAACCTGGTGGCAGCCTCGGCGGTTGGCGGTAAGGCGGGTAAATCCATGGCCGCTTTTGTGGAACTGATCGAGTCCCTGAGCCATGCCGGTGAAACACTGGATCTGGGTGAGCTGTCCGACCATGTGGTCACCATGAGCGGCCTGATTGACCACCACAGCAAAGAGAAGGGCGAGAAAGGTCAGGCCCGGGTGGAAAACCTGGAGGAACTGGTGAATGCCTGTCGTCAGTTTGATATGGACGAACTGTTCCTTGATGACGAGCAGGGCGAAGAAATCGAAACCATGACGCCCCTGGATGCCTTTCTGGCCAATGCCGCACTGGAAGCGGGCACCAGTCAGGCCGATCAGTTCCAGGACAGCGTGCAGATGATGACGCTTCACTCTGCCAAGGGGCTGGAGTTCCCGCTGGTCTTTCTGGCCGGTATGGAGGAGGGGTTATTCCCCCATAAAATGTCGTTGGATGAAGGCAACCTTGAGGAAGAGCGTCGACTTTGTTATGTGGGTATTACCCGAGCCATGAAAACCCTGTATCTGACCTATGCCGAAAGCCGACGCCTGTACGGCAGTGAAACCATGAACCGCCCTTCCCGTTTTATTCGGGAGATCCCCGGCGAACTGCTCCAGGAAGTGCGCCTTGGTGGCACCATTACCCGACCGGTAGCGACTCGCATGGCACCGGCATCACCTGACCATGGTCTGTCACTTGGCCAGCGCGTCCATCACAACGTGTTTGGCGAGGGAATCGTGATTAATTACGAAGGTGATGGCAACCAGGCCCGGGTGCAGGTCAATTTTGATTCTGAAGGCGCTAAATGGTTGATGATGGCTTACGCCAACCTGTCTCCAATCTAAGGGCATTACTGATGGTGCATTGCCTCTTGCCTATTTTCGCCGCCGACGCAGGCAGCCTCGTAAAACCCCGGAGCAGGAACTTTTGTTAAATTGCCAGATCTTAATGCTCAGGAACTGAATAAATGATCAGGCAGGTAATAGATGATGATTCCAACAACCTTGGGGTACTCATCTACCATGCCCGTATAAATTCCATTCCTGTGTCAATTTGACCGGAGTTATCATGCAACCAATTGCGCAAGGCATTGCAGCCGCAAGCAGAATAGAAACCAATGAACGGCAGTTATTTAATGACCTGAAAACGCTGAATAAATCAGTGGCTGCCTATAACAAACAGGTCTCAGAAATTTCTGGACCGGACCAGTTCAAATCGCTTGAACGGTTGAGGCTGGATTCACCACCCGAATTGACGTTCATCACCGCTATCGGTAAGCGTAAGCTGGAAATTATCGGACTGAACGTTTCCATGGTGCCGCAGTCACCAGGCATTGGTTTGGCCGATGCATCGCAACGAAGACCATCAACTGACGACTCATATATCGAATCATCAACTGACACCTCAGACACCGAATCATCAACTGACATCATTTCAGGCACCAAAGCTATTGACCCAATCAAGGCTCGTATTATCCAATGCCAGGCCAATTATCTGGAACTCCGACTGGCGACCGGCGTCGGTTGTTATATTCGCGATGTCAGCTTCAGCCCAACGAGTAAGAACCTGATTATCAATGGTCGCGATGATGAGAACGAGTTTAGTCTGAGCATCTGGCGACAGGGCGCGGATGGCAACTGGTTGCCAAAAGGGCAGGTCAAGAGTTCTGATGCAATCTTTCGTTACCAGCTTAACCAGTCGGAAAATACACTCCTGAGCATCAGCTATGATGGCAATATCTTGATGAGTACGCTGAACAGCGATGGCCGTTGGCAGGAGGCGGTGGTGCTTGAACACACCACCACTGATGAAAAGTGTCCGAGGGTTAAGGCAGACTTCAGCCCCTTGCAGGACAAAATAATGTCCTACGATCCACAGACCGGCAAAATCAACGTATTGCGCGAGGATAGCAACGGTCGGTGGACCCCGCTAACCCAGGCTAAAGAGATCAGTCACTGTCAGCAAACTGTGACACATCAAGTGCCTTTCGAGGCCACGAACCATTATTTACTGACTTACCAGGGTACAACAGCGACCATTTGGGGCTGTAGTGATGAGACTCACTGCCTGGAGGAGCAAAAGGTCATTGAGTGCAACAGGCAAATTGCCGGTGCTCAACTCAGTCATGATGAGCAGCATGCCGTGATCTTCACCGAAAGTGGCCAGGCCATCTTTCTGGGTTGTAATGTCGATGGCAATTGGTCACAGATCGGGGAGATCTGTCATCCTGAATGGAGTATGAATGAAGACTGCCAACCTTGCGCCAAACCTATTTGCGAAGCCGCCTTCAACGCCTCTGGGCACCTTGCGCTGACCCGTGATACCGACAATACATTTATTATTTCTGGTTATGACGCCAACGGTGACGCTAACGACAATCCCTGGGTAGTAAAAGCGAAAATTCACAGTTGTGCAGAGGCCAAATTCAGCGCCTCCGGGCGTAAATTATTGGCCAACTCCGGTATTGGCATCTTTAAACTCTGGGACTACAACAGTGCTGACCGTCGGCTGGTTAATGGCCAGACCATTTACCACAGTGGCAGTCACAAAGCTATCTTCAGTCCCTCAGAGAACCTTCTTCTGAGCTATGGCAATGAAACAAATTACGCCTGTATTTGGGGGAATTACGAGGAAGGTGATCTGGCTGAGAAAACGAGGATATATCATCAGGGGGGGATTGACTATGCTGCCTTCAACGCTCAGGAGGACTGTGTGCTGACCCGCAGTCGTGACCGGACGGTAAAAATTCAGGCTCTCGACAGCCAGGGCAAATGGCAGGAACAATTGGTGGTTCAACATCGCAACAGTATTATGGATGCTCGGTTTTCCCGTTCAGGGCGGCTTGCCTATACCATTAGCCTGGACGACACCGCTTGTATCCTGGGGCGCAACGATAATGGCCAGTGGGTGAAACTGGCGGTGACGGACTCTGATGCCGACTTCATCGGGGGCGCTAGTTTTAATGAATTGGAAAACCATTTTCTAACCTATGGCAACAAAATGAACCAGAAGGACAAACACCAGCCAGGCCTTGTGCAACTCTGGGATGATATTGCTGGCCTTGTGCAACTCGACCGCAAATGTTGGACAGAAAAAGAGCAGATAAATGGCCTTGTGCAACTCTGGGGTATTGGTGATGATGGCAAATGGTCAA
Organism: Endozoicomonas sp. ALB115; assembly: GCF_049310245.1. Taxonomy (NCBI): domain Bacteria; kingdom Pseudomonadati; phylum Pseudomonadota; class Gammaproteobacteria; order Oceanospirillales; family Endozoicomonadaceae; genus Endozoicomonas; species Endozoicomonas sp. ALB115. The sequence continues at coordinate 49,770 of NZ_JBLYZG010000026.1, forward strand.
AAAAAGAGCAGATAACACTGGATCATCCCGTTAAATCGGCCAAATTTAGCCCTGATGGCGATCATTTATTGATTTACTGTAACGATGGTATGTTTCCCATTGCTGGCTTTTTAAAAGGCGGTACTGCATTACTCTGGAAGGTTCCTGCCAGCCCGGGGCAGTGATAACCCATCTGGTTATTTCATGCCCGATTTTTCTTCCTCATATCAGACGGCATTCCTGCTCTTTTCTTGCCTATTTCTGCTGTAGTACTTTCAGCTCCAGCGACGTTTTTGCCCCTTTGGCAATCAGGCGTTCTGCACACGCTGGGTCGCTCCTTTGTTTGGCGAGGTCCAGTGGTGTGATGCCAGGGCGATCAGTAGCAGTAGCGACGGCATTGACATTCGCTCCCTTGAAGAGCAGCGCTTCCACGCAATCGACTCTTTCCCAATTGGCTGCGTGGTGCAGAGGAGTGAGGCCAAATGTACAGGTAACGTGGATATCTATCCCCGGGGTGTCGAGCAGCAACTTCAGGCTATCGGTGTTACCCTTTGCGGCGGCCCAGTGTAAAGGAGTGAGACCATAGACATCCTTGGCATTGATATCCACCCCGGGGTGAGCAATCAGCAATTTCAGGCAATCAGTGTGACAGTGGTTACCATTTGTGGCAGCCCAGTGTAAAGGGGTGAAACCATCGTCTTCGAGGGCACTGACATTCACTCCTGGGGTCTTGAGCAGCACCTTGAGGGAATCGGTGTCACCACAAAAGGCGACCATGTGTAAAAGGGTGGATCCATCGCTTAAGGTAGCGTTGACATTCGCGCCCGCCATGCACAAAAGCTCCAGGCATTTGCTATTCTTTTCCTGCAAAGTAATTAACAACAGACGTTTATCCAAAGGTATGCTGGCACCATGATCGACTTTAATCTTCAGAATCATTGCCAGTGCTTGCCAATTTCCGGAGCGGCAGGCGTACTCCTCCAGCGATTTGGATTCGCAAAGCAATGGCAGCACGGGAAGCTTCTGACATTCGGAGCAGCGGCGTTGGCCCAGTTTGAGTTGCTGCTGATCAGTCAGGGGAATACAACCAAGGTGAAGCTGGCATCCGTATTGACACGATGCCTTGACTTGCAACCGGCCAGCAAATTCGTTTGTGGCGCCGCCATCCTGCTCCTGACAGATACTGCATTTAAACAACTGATCGCTAGTATTAACCCTGACACTATCCATGTTTGCACCTGTATTCATGACTATTAACTGGCATGAGACAATAAGCGGCAGAGGAAGTTCCTTATCCTGAGTAACTTCCATTTTTTTCCTGCTCGTAACAAAACCTCAACAGGCCCTGAGGCTCCTGCTTCAAAGCCTCCCTGTTAATGGCAGCTTGTCAGCTTCCACCTATCCAATTACTATGCTTCTGTCGTGTTCCCTATAAATAAGATTAAGAAAACAGGGTCTTTTCATGAAACGTCGTCATTTATTGTCCTCTTTCGGGGTCGTTGCCGCAGTTGCAGCACTGGCAGGCTGTGGCCAGGGTGAACAACCGCAGCAAACCACCAACACCGAATCAGTAGCACCAGAAGCTCAAACAGCCATCGAGTGGAAGCTGGTGACTTCCTGGCCCAAAAATTTCCCGGGTCTGGGTATCGCGCCTGAGCGCTTTGCCGAGTCCGTTAATAAAATGAGTAATGGCCGACTGACCGTCAAAGTGTATGGCGGCGGTGAACTGGTACCACCTCTGGAAGTCTTTGATGCCGTATCCAGCGGCACGGCGGATATGGGGCACAGTGGCGCTTATTACTGGAAGGGTAAAGACCCGGCCACCCAGTTTTTTACTGCCGTTCCCTTTGGCTTGAACGCCCAGGAAATCAGCAGCTGGATTCACTATGGTGGCGGGCAGGCACTCTGGGACGAAGTGTATAAACCATTCAATGTGAAACCGATGGCCGGTGGCAACACCGGGGTTCAGATGGCGGGCTGGTTCAACAAGGAGATCAACAGCCTGGATGATCTGAAAGGTCTGAAAATGCGCATCCCGGGTATGGGCGGTGAAGTACTGCAGCGCCTTGGCGGGGTACCTGTAAATATCCCCGGTGGCGAGCTATTTACGGCGCTTCAGACCGGTGCTATTGATGCGACTGAGTGGGTCGGCCCATACAATGACCTGGCCTTTGGTTTCTATAAGGCCGCTTCTTACTACTACTATCCGGGCTGGCATGAGCCAGGCAGCATGATGGAATTCACCATCAATCTGGATGCATGGAATAAACTGCCAGAAGACCTGCAGGCCATTGTCAAAACGGCAGCCCGCGCAGCAAACCAGGACATGATTGATGAGTACACCGCACGGAATAATGCGGCGTTGCAACAGCTGGTGAATGAGCACGGGGTAACCGTAAAACGTTTGCCAGATGACGTACTTGCTGAACTGAAAAAGGTGGCTGATGAGATTACCGAGGAAGTTGCGGCCACCAGCGATGTGGCTGGACGGGTTTATCAATCGTTCAGCGAGTTCCGCGAGCAGTCCAAGGCCTACCACAGTATTTCAGAAGTCGCTTTTTATGAAGCCCGATCTTTTGAGTAATTGACAACGTTCTCACCGCAATGGACGCCACCGTCATTCTGTGACGGTGGCGTCATCACCTTCGACCCGACGGGTAAATGTCTCAGGGCAACAAATCCCATTTTCTCCAACGCTGGAACCAGGGCACTTACCTGATCATCCAGCCCTGTGTGCATAAAGAGATCGTGCGGTGCTGACTCTGCATCAAACCCGGCCGGGTCCAACAGGCTGACAACCCTGCGGGCAATAGCAGAGCCTGAGTCGATCCAGTGAATGTCGGCAGATACCTGCTGCAACGCTGTTCTCAGCAAAGGGAAGTGGGTACAGCCAAGAACTACCACATCCGGTACCTCTTCTTCGGCAAAAAAAGGGCCAAGAATCCGGTGCAGATCGTGCTCTGAAACCAGCTCACCCCGAAGGTGCCGTTCAGCCATCTGTACCAATTCGCTGGAACCCACTCGAATCACCTGACAGTCCCCGGCAAAATCATCAATCAGCTGGTCGGTATAGCTGCGGGCAATCGTGCCCGGTGTCGCCAGAAGCCCGATGCAGCGTTTTTTTGAGTACTCACTGGCCGTCTTGATGGCTGGCACCACGCCAACAACGGGGAAATCCAGCTCTTCGCGTACCCTGGGCAGAGAGATGGTACTGGCGGTATTGCAGGCTATAACAGCGAGCGAGGGATCAAACTGTTCGGCTAACGCATTCAGGCAGAGGCTGGTACGCTCAATCACTTCCTGCTCGGGCTTTGGGCCGTAGGGAAACCCCTGAGTATCGGAACAGTAAACCACCGGAGCATAAGGTAAAGCCTGCTTTATTTCCTGATAGATACTGAGGCCGCCGACACCGGAATCGAAAATAACGATCGGCTTTACCTTTGTATTCACGGCTGTTTTCACAAGATGTTTCCAAAAAAATGGTTTGTTTAGCTTTTGACCACCAACAGAGTCATGAAGTTTCTCCAACCGCCATTGATGACGCAATAAGCGTTGTTCCCCATTAAATACAGTGAGTCGGTTAGACGGTAATCTGAAGGAATGCATTATCTTTGGTCACATGCCGCCCTGCAACCCGCCTGCATCTGGACAACTCTGCGGGTGTGGGAGGGAGAAAAGCAAGAAGGATGGGGGCAGGGGAAGCCCCCAAAGAGGCTTAAGACGCAATCACTAACGTCGGTCATTCAGCCAGAGACTGAAGCAGTTGAAGATCTTTATCAATTTGTCCTGCCATTGCTCCGAGTGTGGTGATGTCAAGTCTATCCTGGCTGAAGACCGGGTCAGGATTCTCGATACCATCACCCATTTTTTCCGCTTTTTGCTCACCCTCCAGACGGTTTATAACCGGTCTCATATCAAAGAGTTTTGACTCAAGCTCGCCCTGTTGAGCCAAAAGAGCCTCCCCTAATTGATCCCTGACATCCTGGGGTATCTTGCTGAGGATTTCTTCGCAACCAATGAGACTGCCGCCGTGTTGCAAAAAGGCTTTTGCCGCCTCATAGTTGCCGGAGCTTAACGCATAATGAACGGGTGTGCCTGGATGACACCACCAACTGGCCTCATTTAACTCGCCCTTGTGGAGACTGTCTTCGACATAGTCGCTCATAGCAGCATCCTGAAATACCGGGACTGTATAGAAACTTCTGGGAGCGATTTTATCGGCGGTGCACAGTGCTGCAATCATCTCAGGACTGCCGGATTCTGCCAAGGCATAAAGCAGGGGCTTATTGTTGACTGACAGTTGCTGTATAGGTTCCTGCAACAACTTTAATTCTGATTGCCGATTATTTTCCACACACCTTTTGTTATGTGCTATTACTTCATTCCTCATCGCCTTGAGATGTTTGGTAAACATCCGGACATTATTTTCCTTCAATACCTTGGAGACCTCTGCCGCCCTGGCGGACTGACCGCACATCCTGTTATTGATGCTGCTGGCGATCCCTGAGATGGCTTTGGTAATTGTCCAGTTGCTTTTATCACTGTGCACCTCTGGACCGACTCTCGGAACCTGCTGTTGACTGGGGGTCGCACTTATTGTTCTCCCATTCCAACTGCCCTCTTTACCGATTTTGCCGGATTTTTCCGGAAATTCGCCTTCATTTCCAGGGATTTTTGTTGGGGCATTCCCGGGTTTGTATAGTCCATTGGTATGGAAGGTCATAATTAAATCCTTTTTTAATCAATCCTCGATTAACTTTAGCTAAGGTGTGTTTCCGTTTCTGTTACTGGTAAATCCATAGCTCTTCGAGCCCTGCAAACCATTGAAAAAGAGCAATGGAAATTCTCTCTTTTCCGTAGTACATAAGCAGCCTTGAATCCTGTCACCGGAGTAGCGCTATGAATCACAGAGCTTTTCAGGATCAACTGGCTCAGTTCCCGGCTAATGCTGCGGATATCCTGCAACAGTTGATTCACCAGCAGGGCCGCCTTGAGCCAGAACAGGTGAATGAGCTTCAGGGCTTAATGGAGGTGCCATCAGAGCATCTTCTCAAAGCACTGCTGCCTCTCGCTGCTGCCATGAGCACCTGCCCGATCTCAAATTTTTCCGTAGGGGCGATTGTTGAAGGCTTTCGACCGGAAGGACAAGGGCCGGTCTATCTGGGTGCAAACCTTGAAATAGCCGGGCAGCCTCTGAAAATGGCCATTCACGCCGAGCAGGCAGCGATCTGCAACGCCTGGCACCAGGGAGAAACCCGGCTGCGCCGCCTGATGGTCAATGAAGCCCCCTGTGGGCACTGCCGACAGTTTATGAACGAACTGAATGGGGTCGACCAGGTGGATATTCTGGTCAGTCAGCTCAACAGTGACCAGCAGCGCCACTATAGGATCTCAACCCTGCTGCCAGACGCCTTTGGCCCCGGCGACCTGCAACAAGGCACTCGACTGATGAGCCCATCGCTGCTCTCCTTCGAGAGCCCGGCCCCTGCTGATAAGCTGGTCAATGCAGCAACAGAAGCGGCCCGCCGGAGTTATGCACCTTATTCTGGCTGTCATTCAGGTGTTGCTCTTCTTATAGATAATGGAGATATAATTTCTGGTAGATATGCTGAAAACGTAGCCTTCAATCCGGGAATGACCGCCATAGAGGCCGCCCTGGTGAATCTCCGCCTATCCAGCCTGACCAAGGCACCGGGTAAGATTATTGATGCGGTTATGGTTGAAAACCAGGCCTCTATTTCTCATAGGGCCATGGCAGATTCAATCATTAGTCATGCAGGAACAGAATTACGCTATTTCGTTGTATAAACTTATAGGAACTCATTGAGCAAGGAGGCCAGATTGTGAGTTCCGGTTACAGAATTGATTCATCATCCTCTCCCCATCTTGACTACGGCCAGGGCAATGGCGACAGTACGGGTCACCATGACAACAGTGCCAATGCTTCCTCTACAGACCACAAGTCTTACATTGACCGCTCAGGCTCACGAAAGGGTCGGGATAAATCTCTGGAAATGCGTAAGGCCCGGAAAAAAAACCGGCGCAAAAAGAAAAAAATCTCTGAGAGAAATACCAAAGAGTTTAATGATGGCCAGACCGATGAGTGAAGGCCATCACCAGACTGCAGTTAACGTTCTTTCTCAATAATCCCTTCTCAGCCAATAGCATCTTCCTCCGAAGGGTGCCCCCGGACACTTCATTTGACTAATTCCATTCCCGGTGAAAAGATCCTGATCGGGAAGATAGATGGTGTGCGCTGCTGCACGGATTTATGACGCTTACATACAATGCTTGTTTATGAAAAGAACAGACGCACAAAGTGATGACCGGCAACACTACGATGTACTTATTGTCGGCGGCGGTATGGTGGGTGCCACGATTGCCTGTGGCCTCGGCCAGCAGGGAATAAAGGTTGCCTTATTCGACCACTGTGCGCCATCGCCATTACCAGTGGACGCACTACCTGAACTGCGAGTATCTGCGCTCAGCACAGCATCGGAGGAAATTCTTCGCCAACTGGGCGCATGGCCACATATGCAGTCCATGCGTATGACGCCGTATCGTCGTATGGCGGTGTGGGAAAAACTGCACTCCCCCTTTGGCAAAGAGATAGATTCAAGAGCCAACCGGGTGATGTTTGACGCCAGGCAGATTCATCACTCGCAGCTGGGTTTTATTGTTGAAAACCGGGTGACTCAATCAGGTCTGTTAGAAGCCATCAAATCCTACCCATCCGTCTCTTTTTTCTGTCCGGTCAGTATTCAAACCATTCATACCTCTTCGACGCCCCCGGTGATTGAGTTGTCCGATGGTCGTCGCTTTTCCGGTGATCTTTTAGTGGGGGCAGACGGTGCTAACTCACGGGTTCGCCAAGCTGCCGGGCTGGGCATAAAACAACGGGATTATGAGCAGCAATGCCTGGTGGCAACGGTCGAAATTGTCGGCGGTTGCCAGGACATTACCTGGCAGGCCTTTACCCCGACAGGTCCGGAGGCCTTTTTGCCACTGCCGGATATTAACGGCAGAAGTTACGGATCGATTGTCTGGTATAACCATCCGGAGAAAGTTCGGGAACTGCTGGCACTGTCCGAAGAGGACTTCATTGAAGCGCTGGTAACCACTTTTCCTGCTGAACTACCGGATGTTATTCAGCTCCATGAGCGTGGTGCTTTTCCTATTGCCCGCCGTCATGTTACTGAATATTTTCGCCAGGGGGTGGTTCTTGCCGGCGATGCAGCTCACACGATAAATCCCCTGGCAGGACAGGGGGTAAACCTCGGTTTGCAGGATGCCGCCTGGCTGATTGAAATTCTGGTGGATGCCTTGAGGGCCGGTGAAAACCCCGGCAGCCCGGAGGTTCTTGCCCGGTATGAACAGGCCAGGCGAAGCGATAATGCCTTGATGATGAACACCATGGACGCTTTTTACCATACCTTCAGTAATCAGAGTAAGCCGCTGCAGCTTCTGCGAAATCTCGGCCTGACTCTGGCTGGCAAGCTGTCCCCTGCGATCAACCAGGTGATGAAGTACGCCATGGGGCTTTCTGGCAAACAGCCCAGGCTGGCAACCGGAAAAAAACGATAAATCCAACATTGGTCTTGTTGTTATGGCCTGCGGTGTGTTCAACGCCATGATTTCTGACTCTCTGTGCTGACGGCTCATTTGCATATCACCGTTAGCCCGGGCAATTGATTATTGTCGGACTTTTGCCGATTAACAGCAGTACAAATAAACAAAAATAACACATGAAGACAGCCTCAATTTAAAGCACGCTCATCGTGCTTCTGCCTTCAGGCTTCCCTGGCAGCAACTGTTATGAAGGATTGATTTCAAGGATGATCATGACTAATAACCCCTTTTTCATCATCTTAAGTCTGCTGTTTTTGCTCGCTGGCTGTGATTTTTCCGAAGACGATAAGAAGCGGCCAGCTTATGAACAGTTCCAGCCGGGGGAAGATATGCCCGGTGGCACTGCTTCTGTTTGGGTTTCCGGGTTTAATACCATTGCCAAGCCTTCAGCCAATATGCCGGTATTTAACCGTTTAAACTTTCATAAAGGCAATGCGCTGTTCCGCCAGGACTGGCAACCGGAATCCGGGGATGATCTGGCTTCGGATGGGTTAGGGCCTCTGTTTCATACCGCCAGCTGCAGCGGTTGCCATATTCATGACCGAAGAGGCCATGCACCAGAAGATGGAGAGGAGACCGATGCATCGGTTCTGGTTCGGCTCAGCATTCCCGCAATCACGGATGAGCAGAAGAAACGCTTGAAAAAATCAGGCGTGATTCCTGAGCCTACCTACGGTGGACAGCTGCAGGTTAATGCCCTTGAGGGTGTGAAGCCTGAAGGGAAGGTCAGGGTTACCTTTGAATATTTCAAGGTAGCCTTTGCCGATGGTCATCAGGTTGAGCTTCGAAAACCGATATTCACCATGGAAAACCTTGGCTATGGGCCCCTGGCTGAAAACACCATGATATCCATGCGGATTACGCCATCAATGATCGGCATCGGCCTGCTGGAAGCCATTTCCGAGAACAGCCTGCTGGCGAATGAAGACCCTGAAGATCAGGATGGTGACGGTATTTCAGGCAGGGCCAACCGGGTCTGGGATATCCAGAAGCAGAGAACCTCCATTGGCCGGTTCGGTTGGAAAGCCGGGGTGCCAACTCTGCGACAGCAGTCGGCTGCAGCATTCAACGGAGATATGGGGCTGACCACCAGCCTGTTTCCAGATGAATCCTGTACTGAGTGGCAAAAGGATTGCCTGGCGGCTCCCAGCGGTGCGGCACCGGATGTATCTGACTTTGTTCTGGATAAAGTGGTATTTTACAGCCGTAATGTGGGGGTGCCTGTTCGCACCAATGCCAAAAAGCCAGAGGTGCTAAAGGGCAAGAAATTATTCAATGAAGCGGGTTGCGCGGGCTGTCATCAACCCAGTTTCCGAACGGCGTCCATGGATGTTCAATCGGAAACCGCCATGACCGTTATTGAGGAGGAGCAGGCGAATCAACTGATCTGGCCTTACAGTGATTTTCTTCTGCATGATATGGGGAAGGGGCTTGCGGATGGCCGCCCGGAGTTTCTGGCCTCTGGGAGAGAATGGCGCACACCGGCACTCTGGGGTATTGGTCATACCCAGCTTTTGGATCGAAGAACCGGCTTCCTGCACGATGGTCGTGCCAGAAGTTTAATGGAAGCGATCCTCTGGCATGGCGGTGAAGCCAAACAGTCCCGGGGCAATGTGTTAAAGATGAATGTCCGTGAGCGAAAGGCCCTGGTGGCTTTTATCGAATCGCTTTGATTTCTGCCAATGTGGTTAAAAAATCTTATTGTGATACCACCATAACTTTTAGAACAAGAAAGATACTTGTTATCATGACGGATTTATTATCAGAGTCCTGAAACAGGTTTAAGCATGGCGGAGCAGATCATTATTGGCGACGATGGAGTTGAGCGTCAGTCCCTGAGAGCGTATACCGAAAACGCGTACCTGAATTACTCCATGTACGTCATCCTGGATCGTGCCCTGCCCCATATAGGGGATGGCCTCAAACCTGTCCAGAGACGCATTATCTACGCAATGAGTGAGCTTGGCTTGAAAAATACCGCCAAGTTCAAGAAGTCTGCCCGTACCGTGGGTGATGTGCTCGGTAAGTTTCATCCCCACGGAGACAGCGCCTGCTACGAAGCCATGGTGTTGATGGCACAACCTTTTTCCTATCGCTACCCACTGGTGGATGGACAGGGCAACTGGGGCTCGCCTGATGACCCTAAATCCTTTGCCGCCATGCGTTATACCGAGTCCCGCCTCACTAAATATGCGGACTCATTGCTGGGAGAGCTTGGCCAGGGCACGGTGGACTGGGTGCCAAACTTTGACGGAACACTGGAAGAACCATCCATACTGCCAGCGCGCTTACCCAATCTTTTACTGAATGGCACCACCGGTATTGCTGTTGGTATGGCAACCGACATTCCACCGCACAATCTGCGTGAAGTGGCCAACGCCTGTATTCACCTGCTGGAGAACCCAAAGGCAGCGGTTGCCGAGCTTTGTGAACATATTCAGGGGCCTGATTTTCCAACGGAAGCTGAGCTGATAACCCCTCGGTCAGACCTGATCAAAATGTATGAGTCGGGCAGGGGCTCTTTACGAATGCGCGCGGTCTACCAGCAGGAAAGTGGTGATATTGTGGTGACGGCCCTGCCACACCAGGCATCCGGGGCGAAGGTTCTGGAGCAAATCGCAGCGCAGATGCAAGCCAAGAAGCTGCCAATGGTCGCTGACCTGCGGGATGAATCCGACCATGAAAATCCGACTCGTCTGGTGATCGTTCCCAAGTCTAACCGGGTAGATACCGACAGCCTGATGAACCACCTGTTCGCCACCACTGACCTGGAAAAAACCTACCGGGTTAATATGAACATGATCGGTGTTGATGGACGCCCCCAGGTTAAGGCGCTCAACAAAATGCTGGGCGAGTGGCTTACCTGGCGCAGTGAAACGGTACGTCGCCGTTTACAACACCGGCTGGATAAAGTGCTCAGCAGACTTCATATTCTTGAAGGTTTGATGATCGCCTTTTTGAATATTGATGAAATTATCGAAATCATCCGTACAGAAGATAAACCCAAAGCCATTCTTATGGAGCGCTTTGGGCTTTCTGATATTCAGGCCGAAGCCATCCTTGACCTGAAATTGCGACATCTGGCCAAACTTGAAGAAGTAAAGATTCGTGCAGAGCAGGACGACCTGGAGCGGGAGCGCAATTCACTTGAGTTGACCTTGGGATCAGAAAGACGTCTTAAGACGCTTATAAAAAAAGAGCTCAAAGCGGATGCTGAAAGTTTTGGCGACGATCGTCGTTCTCCCATCGTCGTAAGATCTGAAGCCCAGGCATTATCACAATCAGATTTGATGATTTCTGAGTCTGTCACCGTCGTACTGTCCAATAAAGGCTGGGTACGTTGCGCCAAAGGCCATGATGTTGATCCGTTGACGCTTAATTACAAATCTGGCGACGGCTATCGTTTATCTGCAAAAGGGCGGAGCAATCAGACTTCAGTGTTTCTCGATTCTACCGGGCGAGCCTACTCCGTTCTGACCCATACGCTGCCTTCGGCACGAGGGCAGGGTGAACCATTAACCGGACGAGTCAACCCTCCCTCCGGCGCAACCTTTGAAGGTTTGTGTGTTGGTGACGCCAGTGATTGTTATCTGCTGGCCAGTGATGCGGGTTATGGTTTTATTGCACAATTCTCCGATATGGTCAGTAAAAACAAGGCCGGAAAAACCCTGCTGACGCTGCCCAAAAATGCCCATGTACTGACACCAATGCCCGTAAGCGGCAACAACCCGATGCTGGCCGCCATCACCAATGAAGGACGAATGTTGGTATTCCCATTGCAGGACCTTCCCAAGCTTGGCAGGGGGAAAGGCAATAAAATTATTAATATTGCCTCTGCCCGTGCAGCCGAAAGAAGTGAGCTGATGACTCAGCTTGCCATCATCAATGACGGTGATGCGCTGACACTTTTTGCAGGCAAACGCCATGTGACTCTGAAAGCTACAGACCTTGAGCATTATCGTGGCGAGCGGGGAAGACGTGGCAACAAGCTTCCCAGGGGCTTTCAGAAAGTGGATAAGGTTGAAGTGATTTCTGCAGGGTAACCTGCAGAATGATTAAGCGTCTTTTCGGATAAGCCTTTCAAGGCTTATTCCGATGAACTTCCCCCATGGACAAATGTGATGACTAAAAGAGCATTTTAAAAGTTTGTTTTAGTTATTGATTCCACAGCCACCCAGTATCATCTGGCAGACACTTTCGGTATAGGCTTCCACGTCCTCGGCATCCAGGTCCTCTTTACCCAGAACAGAAGCAACCTGGGGACCATAGTCGACGTAGTATTGAGTCGTTGCCCAAATGGTAAATAACAGATGAACAGGATCAACCGGTCTCATCTTACCCTGGGCAATCCAACCATTAATAACCTCGGATTTTTCCTGAATCCAGTCATTAAAAGGCTGCAAATGCTCTTTAATATGCTGCCCTCCATGCAGTATTTCACTACTGAATATGCGGGATGCATTTGAATGAGCCAGCACATATTTCATTTTGGCCCGGATAAATTGTCTTAATGACGTTTCAGGATCATCATCTGGGTTGAGGCCACTGAAAACAGACTGCCATAGCTCCATGATGTGATTGAGCACCGCACCGTATAGCTCAACCTTACTATTGAAATAGTAGTGCACATTCGCTTTTGGCAAGCCAGCCCGGTGGGCAATATCGCGAATAGACGCTCCCTTAAATCCGCTGGCGACAAACTCATCTTCTGCGGCTTGAAGAATAATTTGAATGTTTTTCTGCCGGACCCGACTATTTTTTAATCCTGCCTGATCTGTTTTTGAGGGTGATGGTTGCATACTGAATACCGTACCTTGCATTGATTATACTCGATTTGAATATAGACAAGGGACGGGCTTTTTCCACGGCTTAATAAAAAAACGACAGTTTTCAAATAAAAAATACTGTCGTTTTTATTAAACTATATGAATTTTCTACTGTCGATGTGATTAAGCCTTATCAAGATCTCGGTGCGTATGCAAAGACATCAGAGTGAATATTTTTCGCCTGGAAATTTTCTGCTACCAGTGCATCAAATGTTGCATAAACCATCTGTGGAGATCCGCTGATAAAGACTTCACTGCCAAGGAGCAGGTTTTTGTCGTCTATGACCGCCTCAAACAAAAGCCCATGACGCCCTTGCCAGCCCGCTTCTCCAAGCGCGTCACTGACCACCGGGTGGTAGTGAAATTGAGAAGAAGCCCAGTGAATAGGAAGATTAGGCATATAAAACCCTTCTGGCGAACGAGCCCCCCAGTACAGGTAGATATCTTGATGCCCTGGCTTGTTCAGTGAGAACTCAATCATGCTTTTCATCTGGGCAAATCCGGTACCCGCAGCGATAAACACCAGTGGTTTATCCGGAACACTTGCAAGAAAGCACTGACCTTTTGGCATTCGGATTGAAATGCTCCCCTGCTCAAGCTCATTGAATAGTTCAATGGAATTAGCGCTGGAAGATAACTTTTGAATATGTAATTCCAGCTCCTTTTGACCGGGAACCGGGGGGCTGGCTATAGAGAACGCGCAGGCTTCACCACCTGCCAGGAGCATCTCAAGGTACTGCCCTGCCCGGTAGTCCGGGAAATAGCCCTCATGAGGCGTGAGGATGACACGGTAAATACCTTCCGATAACAACTGAAGATTGGCAACCTGGCAAGACTGGGTGGAAACTGGGTTGTTCTGCACGAATACCGCTACCTCTAACGCTTAAAACTTCAGGAACCCCGGGCTTCCTGAAGCCATATGCTACATAAGTATTAATTATCGATGCCAAGCTGATCCCAAATAGCATCAACCCGATGTTTAATGGTATCTGTCATCGAAATGGCTGTTCCCCACTCCCGGCTGGTTTCACCTTCCCACTTGTTGGTGGCATCAAAGCCGACCTTTGATCCCAGTCCGGCAACGGGAGAAGCAAAATCCAGGTAATCAATGGGCGTGTTGTCGATGAAGACTGAGTCTCTTTTCGGGTCCATACGGGTAGTCATCGCCCATATCACATCATTCCAGTCCCTGGCATTGACATCATCATCGGTCACAATCACAAACTTGGTGTACATAAACTGTCGCAGGAATGACCAGACACCCAGCATAACCCGCTTGGCATGCCCCGGATACTCCTTACGCATGGTAACGACTGCCAGCCGATAAGAGCAACCCTCTGGCGGTAAATAAAAATCAACAATTTCAGGAAACTGCTTCTTGAGAATAGGGACGAATATTTCGTTAAAAGCCAATCCCAGTATTGCCGGCTCATCCGGCGGGCGCCCTGTATAGGTGCTGTGATAAATGGGGTTGCGCCGGTGTGTCACACATTCAACCGTAAACACCGGGAATGACTCAACCTCGTTGTAATAGCCGGTATGATCGCCGTATGGGCCCTCATCCGCCATCTCCCCGGGATAGATAAAACCTTCAAGGACAATCTCGGCACTGGCAGGAACCTGCAAATCATTCGTGCGACTTTTGGTTAACTCGGTTTTTCTGCCCCTCAACAGACCGGCAAACGCATATTCTGATAATGAGTCAGGGACCGGTGTCACAGCACCAAGAATGGTCGCGGGGTCAGCGCCTAAAGCCACGGATACCGGAAAAGGGGTATCCGGGTGTTTTTTCTGCCAGTCCCTGAAATCAAGCGCCCCACCCCGATGGGATAGCCAGCGCATGATTAATTTATTCTTGCCAAGCAGCTGCTGACGATAAATGCCCAGGTTCTGGCGCTCTTTTTCCGGGCCACGGGTAATAACCAGGGGCCAGGTGATCAATGGTGCGGCATCCCCTGGCCAGCAAGTCTGAATTGGTAGCCGGGTTAAATCAATATCATCACCTTGCAGTACCACTTCCTGACAAGGTGCCGATTTAACCACCTTTGGTCCCATGTTCAGCACCTGTCTGAACAGCGGCAGCTTTTCAATGGCATCTCTTAAACCTTTTGGGGGATCCGGCTCTTTCAGGTAGGCCAACAGCTCACCCACTTCTCTCAGAGCACCGATATCCTTCTGCCCCATCCCCAGGGCAACCCGCTTCTGCGTGCCAAACAGGTTCGCCAACACGGGCATATCGAAGCCTTTGGGGTTTTCAAACAATAGGGCGGGACCACCTTTTTTCAGGGTTCGATCACAGATTTCAGTCATTTCCAGAACCGGGTCAACTTCAAACGTGATTCGCCTGAGTTCCCCCTGTTTTTCCAGCTGATCAATGAAATCCCGGAGATCCTTGTATTTCATGAATATTTCTTCTTTGGCTCTGACTTTTTCAGGCTTTGGCAGTTTTCTCCTGAACAGTGAAAACTACGTCAGTTGAAACAGATGATAAAGAGGTTATTGCTGTCTGATTATGAGGATCGAATAACCGAAGCTTGCCTTTCACGGTCTTTTCGGCCCGCAAAATGAACGGACTGAAAGATCAAAGTCTGACCGGGTAGTTGCGCAATGGCTCATTGGTAGAAACAGGCTTGCAGGGTGCTTTGGCCTTATCCCCCGGCAGGGACTGTGATCGTGATCGACATCCTTCTCACAGTCCTTCCTGTGGGAATAAAAATTACTTCCGTTTCATGGACTGGAAGAATTCTTCATTCGTCTTGGTGTGCTTCATACGGTCCAGCAGGAATTCAATGGCCTGAATTTCATCCATTGGGTGCAGGATTTTACGCAGAATCCACATACGCTGAAGCTCTTCTTCCGTGGTCAGCAGATCTTCACGGCGAGTGCCTGACTTGTTGATACCAATAGCAGGGAAGACCCGCTTTTCAGCCGCCCGACGGTCAAGGTGGAGTTCCATGTTACCGGTACCCTTGAATTCCTCAAAGATAACCTCATCCATCTTGGAGCCGGTATCAACCAGTGCGGTTGCCAGAATGGTCAGGCTGCCACCCTCTTCAATGTTTCGGGCAGCACCAAAGAAACGCTTCGGACGCTCAAGGGCATGAGCATCCACACCACCCGTAAGCACCTTGCCGGAAGAGGGAATCACAGTGTTGTAAGCACGGGCCAGACGGGTAATGGAATCCAGCAGAATAACCACGTCTTTCTTGTGCTCTACCAGGCGCTTGGCTTTTTCCAGCACCATCTCGGCAACCTGCACATGACGTGAAGGAGGCTCATCGAAGGTAGAGGCGACCACTTCACCACGCACGGACCGGGACATTTCGGTAACTTCTTCCGGACGCTCATCAATCAGCAGAACAATCAGGTAGCACTCCGGATTATTACGGGTAATGTTTGCCGCAATATTTTGCAGCATCAGTGTTTTACCCGCTTTAGGAGGAGAGACAATCAGGCCACGCTGACCTTTGCCAATGGGAGCTACCAGGTCGATAATTCGAGCGGTTAAATCCTCTGTTGCACCATTTCCCATCTCCATAGTGAGACGGTCCTGGGGAAACAATGGCGTAAGGTTTTCAAACAGGATTTTATTGCGGGCATTTTCTGGTTGGTCAAAATTGATTTCATTCACCTTGAGGAGGGCAAAATATCTTTCTCCCTCCTTGGGTGGACGGATTTTCCCGGAAATCGTATCGCCCGTTCTCAGATTAAATCGGCGAATCTGACTTGGGGAAACATAAATATCGTCCGGTCCCGCCAGATAGGAACTATCAGCGGAACGGAGAAAACCAAAACCATCCTGGAGAATTTCCAGAACACCGTCACCATAGATGTCTTCACCACTGCGTGCATGGCGTTTGAGTATGGTGAAAATTACATCCTGCTTCCTGGAACGGGCAAGGTTTTCGAGACCCATTTCATTCGCTATCGCCAGAAGTTCAGGAACAGACTTTTTCTTCAGTTCGGTAAGATGCATAACCAGTAGTGTGCGAATGTTAAATTGAAAGGTAAGTGGCCGTTGTCTTTGCAGGAAGATCAGAAAGTATTTGACTTATTATGATAAAGGACAGCTAAGTGTTGATTGATGCCTGCGAGTGTTTATAACGGCTGCCCTGTCTGGGCCATATCCCTGAGGTCAGAAGATTCCTGACAGCCCTGTGTAATTACAGTCTATATCCATTTCTGGAAAATAATCAAGAATTAAGACTTCGTCAACTGAATTGATTCAAAAATTTAATCAAATGGCTATAAAATTGAGGCCAGTCAAGTGGCTGTAACGGTCTGTCACAACCACCAATGACCAGCAATTACAGATTGCTATCCAAAAATGCGGTCAGCTGTGATTTGGACAGCGCACCCACTTTCGTAGCTTCTACGTTGCCGCCCTTAAACAGCATCAGCGTAGGAATACCACGCACACCGTATTTTGGCGGGGTTGCCTCATTCTCATCAATATTCAGCTTGCAGACGGTCAGCTTGCCGTCGTAGTCCTGGGCAATTTCATCAAGAACGGGGGCAATCATTTTGCAAGGACCACACCATTCAGCCCAATAGTCAACCAGTACCGGACCTTCCGCCTTCAGAACCACTTCTTCGAAGGAGTCATCTGTCACTTTGACAATTTCGCTCATGGAATGGATCTCCTAACCAGGGTACTTAATTAGTACTTAAAAGTGTTTAAAGTAAACTCAGGAGCCTTGACCGAGGGCAAGCCAAACAGGCTGCCAAAAGATATCACCGGCCCAGAACTGACCTATTATGCCTGATTCATGGAATTTTGTGGCTTTTTTTTCTATAAAAATGCCATTGAGCATGGAGGCTTATAAGATTGCCATATGACACAGGCCTGTTTTTCAGTCATCAGTGTAGCTTTGCCCCTGGCAATACAGCCAGTAGGATTTGTGTGCATAACTCGATTAAAGTTAACCTTTTAACATCGGTTATGCTCCGGTCTGCAACCCGGTATTGTCAGGTTGTTAAAACGAGCATTGAAAGCACTGAAAAACATAATATTTTCAATATATTAGCTATGAAATACCATGACAAAACAAGGGCGTAAACAGTCCGGCAGCCTACCTCTCGTAGCCGCCATAGACCTGGGCTCAAACAGCTTTCACATGATCGTAGCCAGGGTGGATCAGGGTGAAATCCGACCAGTAGAAAGGCTGGGCAAAAAGGTTCAGTTAGCTGCAGGCCTTAACCAGCACGACGAGCTAACGGCTGAAGCAATGAAGCGGGGCTTCAGTTGTCTGGAACAGTTTGCCCAGTACCTCGCTGGCAATACCTTTCAAGCGGTCAGAGTCGTGGGTACCAATGCCCTGCGTAAGGCGCGGAACAGCGATGCTTTTGTTGACCAGGCCCAGTCTATCCTGGGCTACCCGGTTGAAATTATCGCGGGCAGGGAAGAAGCTCGTCTCATTTACCTTGGTGTTGCCCAAACCCAGTCCGATGATAATGAGCGCCGTCTGGTGATGGACATCGGTGGCGGGAGTACCGAGTTCGTTATTGGCGAACGTTTTGAGCCAAAGTTGATGGAAAGCCTGCACATGGGCTGCGTGGTATTTACCGACCGTTTTTTTGGCACCGGAGAACTCACACCACAACGATTCCAGTCCGCTTATTACGCTGCACGACTGGAATTACTCAATATTGAACAATCATTTACCCATTTGGGCTGGGTTGATGCCGTAGGGTCATCAGGTTCAATTCGTGCGGTCAGCAGCATTCTTCAGGCCATGGGAGAGAGTGATACCATCACCCGGGAAAATCTGGAGATGCTCAAGCTCAAAGTCCTGAAGTTTAACCAGATCGGCCGTGTTCGTTTTCCCGGGCTGAAGCCTGATCGTCAGGCGATTTTTCCAGCAGGCCTGGCCATTCTCATGGCAGGCTTCGATGCCCTTGGCATCGAACGCATGCATTACTCTGACGGTGCACTTCGGGAGGGTGTTCTGCACGACATGCTCGGGCGGGACCGCCATGAAGACGTTCGGGAGCGAACCATAAATGCCCTGATGAGCCGCTATCATGTTGATGAGCAACAGGCCTTCAGGGTCATGAATCATGCCCGAAACTGCTTTGCCATGACGGCTGATATCTGGGAACTGGGCGACTGTGATCTTGAGCTGCTGTCCTGGGCTGCGCGTGTGTGCCAGATAGGGCTTGATATCTCCCATACACAGTACCATCGACATGGTGCTTACCTGATCGATAACTCTGACCTGATGGGGTTCAGCAAGAGAGAACAGCAGCAACTTGCGCTGCTCGTCAGGGGCCACAGACGTTCCATATCCAAATCACTCCTTTCCGCCTGGCCCAAGGCTGTATCACGCAAGCTGATGCGGCTGATTATCCTGCTGCGCATTGCCAATGTGCTGAGTCATGGTCGCGACGATACCTTACCGGAATATTCCATCAGCTTATCCGGCTCTACCATATCCCTGTTTTTCCCGGAAGACTGGTTAGAACAACACCCTCTGACCGAAGCATACTTTGACTCAGAACGAAGCTATCTGGCAAAAATAAGCTTCAAGTTACTGGTGGCATAGCAACGTGCATAAACGAATAAGGATAGATTGCGCCACTCTAATCGTCGGGTATTGATGCCGCCACCGGGCAGTAATTCCCGCAATAACTAAAATCCCTTTGCTACCAAGGGCTGGAAGCTTGTGGGACAATTTCAGCTACGCAGTCTAAAATAGAGGATATTTTTGTCAAAATACTAACACAGTGTCATATGCCTTCCTCTCATAATCATTCGGTTACCTCTGACCTCATTGATATTGTTTTTGAAAAAGTTCAAGAGATTCCTGAC
>NZ_JBLYZG010000027.1:0-68982 GCF_049310245.1 Endozoicomonas sp. ALB115
TTTCTTGGGTTATTGATTGTTGCGTTGTTGTCTGTTCGGTTGTCGTGCCTGTTGATGCAGGTGCCATTGATGGAGAAGCAACTGAGCCATCTGTAGAACCAGAAGTAACTGCCCGAGAGGTGGTGTCGTGGATTGTTGTTGCCGCCTGGCTTGATTGTCGGGTTTGTGCAGCGGTTGAGATGGCTTTTGAGGTTGGAGGCGCTGTTGTGCTGTCAGATATACCAGGGTTGCCTTCTGTTGTAGTGATTTCAGATGAAAATGCTGTTTGCCCGGTTGTTGATTGATGTATTGCTTTTTTATCAATTGTTGTCTGAGTTGTAGTGGCTGTTGGTGATTTTGTTGATGGAGCTGTGGCCGTTAAAGTTTCTGCCAGTGGTGAAGCAGCCGTTGTGCTATCCGAAATGCCAGAAGTCATTGTTTGACTGGTGGTATCAGACGTTGATCGTGCTTTCTCCTGGGTTGTTGATTGTTGCGTTGTTGTCTGTTCGGTTGTAGTGCTTGTTGATGCAGGTGTCATTGATGAAGAAGCAGCTGAGCTATCTGTGGAACCAGAAGTAACTGCCTGAGGGGTGGTGTCGTGGATTGTTGTTGCAGTCTGGCTTGATTGCCTGGTTTGTGCAGCGGTTGAGATGGCTTTTGAGGCAGGAGGCGCTGTTGTGCTGTCAGATATACCAGGGTTGCCTTCTGTTGTAGTGATTTCAGATGAAAATGCTGTTTTCCCGGTTGTTGATTGGTGTATCGCTGTTTTATCAACTGTTGCCTGAGTTGTAGTGGCTGTCGGTGATTTTGTAGATGGAGCTGTTCCTGTGGCTGTTGAAGTTTCTGTCAGCGGTGCAACAGCCGTTGTGCTATCCGAAATGCCAGAAGTTATTTTTTGACTAGTGGTATCAGACGTTGATCGTGCTTTCTCCTTGGTTATTGATTGCTGCGTTGTTGTCTGTTCGGTTGTCATTCTTGTTGTTGCAGGTGTCATTGATGAAGAAGTAGCTGAGCGATCCGTGGAGCCAGAAGTAACTGCCTGAGAGGTGGTGTCGTGGGTTGTTGTTGCCGCCTGGCTTGATTGTCGGGTTTGTGCAGCGGTTGAGATTGCTTTTGAGGATGGAGGCGTTGTTGTGCGGTCAGATATACCAAGTTTGCCTTCTGTTGTGGTGGTTTCAGATGATAGTGCTGCTTGCCCGGTTGTCGATTGATGTATCGCTTTTTTATCAATTGTCGTCTGACTTGTAGTACCTGCTATTGCCTGATCTTCTGTTTTGGCCGTTGAAGTTGTTGTTAGTGGTGACGCAGCAGTTGCGCCATTTGAAATATCAGAGGTACTTTTCTTCGCTTCCTGCGTGATAGCCTCAGGTGTTGAAGTGGCTATTGGCTGGTTGGTTGATTCAGCAGTCTGTGTTGTCGCTGGTGCTGAACTTGCAAAATCAGCGGCGCTGTGGGAACTGTCACCGTCTCCTGTTTGTGGGATAGTGCCAGCAGTTTCTGTCTGACTGGTTGATGGCTCTCTGCTGGTTGATGGCTCTCTAATTATTACAGTTGTTAATGTCTCTGTTGGTTGGTCAACACTGGTTGCATCGTCTGGAACAGTGGCAATACCTGCATTTATATTGTTGCTGTTTGCGGTGCTTGATGACCTCGCTGGTTTGGTTGTTGGCTGTATCGTGGTGTGCTCTGCATCGATTGCCTTTTTTATTGGTGGTTGGTTTGGTTTTGCTGCTGAGCCTTGGGAGGCTTGCTTTTCAGAGTGTTTTTTATGATTTTTTTCGATCGCTTTTTTTATGGTCTCGTACAACTTTTTAAGTGTTTTGGCTGCTTTATGTACCACGACACCACCTGTTATAATGCCTCCTCCAACTTCACCACCGGCTTCACCACCTGCTTCACCACCAGCTGCAGCGCCTCCTGCTCCAGCTTCACCACCGGCTCCACCGCCACCAGTTTCACCATCAGTTTCAACAGGATCATTTTCGCCGTCTTCCTGTTTACAGCTGCCAACCGAGCGTGTGCATCTGGCGGCCTGCTTTCCTTTGACAGCTTTCTTTCCAACCTCTTTAAGGGTTTTTTCCCCGACTTCTTCTCCAGTTTTTTCTCCGCCTTTTTCTCCAACTTTCTCTCCAACTTTCTCTCCAACTTTCTCTCCAAATTCCTCCCCGAATTCCTCACCTGCGTTCTCACCTGCGTTTTGAGATAGCCGGTTAAAGATTCTTTCTGCAGCATCCTCGCCGACCTCAGTGGCCCTTGCCATTTCTGACAGTAGTGACAGGCATCCGGAGCAGTTGGCTAAGAATGATACCACTGCTAGTCCAACAGTGCCGCCGATCCCGCCACCGATTATCCCACCAATAGTACTACCGGATACACCGCTGCTGTCCTGGCTTTCGGATGCTCCATGGGCACCGCCGGGTTGGGCTGCACCGGCCTGCGCTCCAACGGCACTAGCGCCCGGCTCTGGGTCAAGCATGCGGAAGTCTCTTTCACCAGCCAGCTTGAACCGCTCTCCGTCAGTGATGGTGTCCAGGTTAGTGGTTGCCTGTGCCGCACCTTGTGGTACTGATTGAGCATCGGCATCAGCGGTTTTTTTCGGGGCGGAGGGCAAGTGTTTGGCGATGTCATTCAGTGTGGTGACAACGTGGGCATTCATCAGCCTGATGTTGGTTGAGTATTCAGCTGGATTCGGATACATTTTCAGGGCGGTAAGGACTTCCCGCATCAGATAAACCATGGGCATTTGCTTAATTTCTGCCAGTGTTTCTGACTCTGATGATGACAGGGATTTCAGGTTGATGTGCAGACGTTTCCCGGTGGCAGCATTTTTGACGGTTTCAAGGTATTTTTTCGTCAGGGCGTTGATTCTTTCCTTGTCAAGTGCTTCGAGTTCGTAGGGGCGGTGGGTCATTATATCTTTAAGAGTTAGTGCTGAATCCTGGATCAGTTCAAGGTTTTCAAACTCAATGTTTTCAAACTGGCCCAGGATATCCTTGGTAAGAGGACAGAACCCTGTGCCTGGAATGGGGACAGCATCTGCATTGGGGGGGGCCAGTGGTATCTTATGTTGATCAGAAAAACGTCCTAGAAACATTAGTATGTTCTTTTGTAGCTGATTCAGATCATAACCAGTAACCGTTATCACACCGACTTGAATATCCTGAACTGTGAGCCTTAAGCGATCGCCGCTTTTGCTAAAAGCGAAGTAACAGATATGATCAGAATTAGGTGCAACCCCAAACTGGACCAATTCAGTACCAAGGCTGTCAACATCAACCTGGTGAAGCAGTTTCTTGATCAGATCACTTATTGAATTGAATCCGCGCGATGTGATTTCAAGCTCTTTATCTACTGCAACCCTCACTATTTGTGCATTTTTGTAGGCTTGGGCAATATATAAGCTGTCAGCATTCAGCCCCAATGAAGCTGGATGATTCTTTAGTGAAGATGGAGTCTTGAGATATAATACATCCTGCAAGGTCATTCTGATCTGGATTGGGAGCCGAGTATAACCGGTACCAAACAATATTGACTCTGCCAGACTAGTCAATGAAGTTGAGAACTTCCCATTTAGGCCTGCTATGGCTGTGGACAGTACATCCGCGAAACAATATCCCAGTTGCTTATCGTAAGCCAGGGCCAGGGCATCATGAGCAATCGCTTGACAAAAGATCTTATTCAAATCGACCAAGGCAGCTACCTTCTTGGCCAGTGATTGCACTTTATCCAGACTGGCATCTAACGCTTTGAATTCTATTAAAAATTCATGATAAGGGTTGTTTGATTCGTAGCCTTCCAGGATATTCTGTATTTTGTCGTACAGTATATTAACCTTGAAGGTAATTTGGCCAGCTTGGTAGAAATCTTTGTCTTTGATAGCCTTGTCAATGTCTTGGCTGTACTTTTCCAGCCCTGACTTAATCGTTTCTTTATTTTTCATCCATTCGAACATCTCTTCGAATTCTTTTAATTCAGGCTCCTTAGTGATGTTTTTACCTTCATACATAGCTTTGTTGAAGGTATCACGCATTTGCCAGAAGCCTTGGAAGAATTTTTTCATCTCTTTCTGCATTGGTTCTTCCTCAAATTCATCAAGCAGTCTTTCGAACTTAAATTTAATGCCCTTAATTTCCTCTTCTGTAAGTTCTCTTCTGGTTCTTTTTCTTTTCGTGTCATCCTGTTCATGGCTCGGGAGATAACTCTTTATTTGGTCAGCGAGCTGTTTCAGTTTATTGTCATAAACCCTGGCGATGGCGGGAAAGGATTTTTTAATAGCCCTGGTGAAGGAAGAAACAATTAGTACCAGATTGAATAATTCATACATTGTCACCCTTGCTTCAATAGCTGATATTAACTCGGACAAAGCAATCATTGGGTGTGGCCGCTGATTGTCACGGATGTGCGGCAATGGACCATCCGGGCGTTTACCGATGATTGTTTCGGGCTGCTGAGCTATCTCGGTGATATTCCCCCAGGAATTTTCGGCGGTTGCTATGGGCCTGTTTTGTTGGTAGTCCACCAGCTCGTCTCTCAGCGACGCCATTAACGTGATTTTCACACTCTTGGAAAGCAACTCCCCCAGTGGCTGCAGGGCAGTCGTCGGTGTAAGTGGACTTGTTGTGTTGGTCGCCTGAGTTGTGTTTACCGACTGGGCTGTAGCCGTTGCTGAACTGTCGTTAACCGTTGTATTTGTTGGTATTGAGGGGGTGAAAGTACTGGTATGGTCAGCAGTTGATAAGATGGGTGATGAGACCGTGCTGTCAGTGGTTGAGCCAGACGGTAGTCCTGTGGTTTCCGGGTTGACATCGGTGGTTGTGGAGTTTTCAGATAATGGTGTGAGTGGTTTGTTAGCAATGGAATTTGTCTCAGTGCTATTGCTGTGATTTTTTTCAGGGTCAGGCTTAATGAAAAGTTTATCATGAGCACGATACTGTAGGTATTCAGTTAATTTCTTTTGCATATTTTCTATCTTGCCTTCCAGAACCTTGGTTTCTGCCTGGTTTTTATTCATCAGTTTCTGGACATCTGACTCGGCCTTTGTTCGATAAGACAGAAATTTACTTTTGATTGGTTGTTCGGATAAATCTTTTTGAGTGGCATCAGCAGTGTAGGCATTCGGATAAGCAGCTGACGTTGGTGCTATCTGGTTATTCATTACCTGTTACCTTTGTATTAGTCAGTTGATGTGGAACAATGTATTGGCCAGTGTCTTATGATTTTTACAGGCAGACTAACGGATAAATCAGATGCTATTATTTTTTGTAATAATTCAGCTTCCAGCAAAGGCATATTGTTGTGATTTTGAACAGCTCTAAATAGTGAATGGTAAATGTCTATTAAACGCTGGGAGATTAATATAGTCAGGGATGTTAATCTGGTTGAAAAAAATACTCTTATATTCGTCAAGAGCCTAATTTTATTATGCATGGTCGCGCCTCACTCTTAAAGTAAGCCCTTGGCCTATCTTAATACGGTCAGGCGAACCATGAATACCTTATAGTAGAATAATGTCGTAAATAACCTTTCAGGTAACTGAAAGAAGGCAATTTCAGTATCTGTTCACCGCCCGATAAACCGAGAATCCATCCCGGGTGAGTAATGTCTCACAGTGGCCAAAAGCCTTCTGAATAATGGGCGGATAACGCAGAAAACTATTGGCAACAATACGAAGCTCCCCACCCGGGCGAAGCATCTGACGTGACTGGGAAAGAAACTGCTTTGTCACCTCATAGTGGGTTTTTACGCCCTGGTGAAACGGTGGGTTGGAGATAATCAGATCAAACTGCCCTGTCACTTCTGACAGGCCATCGCTGGGCAGTACCGTAAAAGAGTCACGCCCCGTGTCGCTCATGGTTTTGGTACTGCTGGCCAATGCCAGGGCATCACAATCCACCAGGGTAATATCATGCTCACCGGGCAGAGTATTAATATAAGCAGAGATCACCCCAGCGCCACAACCAAAATCCAGCACCTTGCCTGAAGGTACTTTATCCAGCGTTGCCAACAGAACCTGGGTTCCCTTATCCAGACGACCATGGCTGAACACGCCGGGTAATGAGGTAATGTCCATATTGACCGGGCCAGCCGTGACAGAAAACGTCTCAAACCACGGTTCAAGGGCAAAATTCTCCGGCTTTTGCAACGGCTCTGAAGCTTCCAGCAATACGCAATGACGGGCATTATCGACACTTTTAACATAGTCAAAACTGTTCTTGAGCCGCTTTTTCCAGGACTTGATCCCTTCATCGTTCTCTCCCACCAGCCAAATGGGCACACCTTCCGGCAAAAAGCTCAATACCATCACCAGCCAGAAGTCCATTAATGGTTTGCTTTTCTGGAGAAACAGCAAAACACCATCAACAGGCCGGGCAAAATCCATCGACAGGATCGGCGCAAAACTCAGGGAGAAGCGGTCTTCCAGCAGGGTCTGCCAAGGCAGCAGACGTCGATAAGTACTGAAATCACGAGTGAGTGCCGTGATATAGCCAACCCCATCATTCAACAAATGAGTTGCCAGATCATCAGCTGGCAAGCCAATCATCACCAGATGCTCAAGCTCGAAAAGCGCCTGGTTACGAACAATTAACTGGCCCTGATTGGTTAAATGTGAGGATAGTGGGGATGTCATAGGTATCAACGCCGGTTGCACAGTTCACAAAGCCGGAACTTAAGTAGTTGGCCAAATGGAATCGTATATTTCTGGCTAAGTGGGCAGTTGCTATGCAAGGCGCAACGCAGGGAGCATAGCCGTAGCTATGTGACCGGAGTTGCAACGCCGCACGACTGCATGGATGCAGGAGCTAGAGCAACGCAGGAGCAGTTGCCGGGAGTGACTGACAACTTAGTCAGAAATATATGATTTCATTTGGTTAACTACTTATACAGGAATAGTCCACGGTTTTCCATGCCAATACTTTCCATCAAACGTTCATGGAAATACGGATTTACAAGGCTGTTCCACCGGCATAGCATTCGCCGCCAGTTACGACCCGTATGGAGTTTTCTGATGAGTGAACCACAGGGTGATCTGGTTCTGCGCACACTGGCAATGCCTGCCGACACCAACCCGAATGGCGATATTTTCGGGGGCTGGATCATGTCCCAGATGGACATTGCCGGTGGCCTGGCATCGAAAAACCGTTGCAACAGCCGGATTTCTACCGTTGCCGTTGAATCCATGAGCTTTATCCATCCGGTGAAGGTTGGTGACGTGGTTTGCTGTTATGCTGATATCATTCGCGTCGGTAACACCTCCATGCGTATTAAGCTTGAAGTGTGGGTAATGTCCCACCCGTATAAATCAGAAGCTCGTCACAAGGTGACTGAAGGTTTTTTCACCTATGTCGCCATAGACGACAACGGACATCCTATCCCCGTAGACAGACGCTAACAACCGGGACTCCCCCCATGAAACAGAAAACCATTCTAGTCGGCATTGCCGGCGCCTCCGCATCCGGCAAAAGCCTGCTGGCAGAAACCCTGGTGGAAGAGCTCCAGTCAGAGCATCTGTGTGTTATTTCAGAAGATTCCTACTATAAAGACCAGACACATTTGAGCATGGAGGAGCGGGTTCGTACCAACTATGACCACCCGGAGTCCATGGATCATGACCTGATGCTGGAGCAGATGATCAAGCTGAAAAATGGTCAGGAAATCGAGGTCCCACTCTACGACTATAGTCAGCACAATCGCCGGACAGATACCCGCAAGGTAAACCCCGCCCGCGTGGTTATCTATGAAGGCATCCTCCTCTTCACCAACCCGGAAATCCGGGAAGCCTTTGACCTGCGCTTCTTTATGGATACGCCACTGGATATGTGCCTGATCCGTCGTATGAAGCGGGATATTCTCAGTCGGGGCCGGGATGTTGATTCCGTTATCAAGCAATACCTGGAAACGGTTCGTCCCATGTATATGCAGTTTATTGAACCTGCACGCCAGCATGCTGACCTGATCATTCCCCATGGCGGAAAAAACAGGATTGCCATCGATCTGATCAAAACCCAGATCCGTAACCTGATTGATTAAAAGCGACGCTGTCCCGGTATCCGCTGCCCGAAGAAGCCGAAACGGTTTGTGCTTGTTCGGGTAGCGGGAAGCATGTCAAAAACACCACCTTGCTTCCATTTCAATAACCGCCCAGGTATACTTCAGCCGTATAAGCGTCAAACACGCCCATTTTTTTCGTCCTTAAAAAAGATTTTGGGTCCGGCGCAATCTTCGCTTATCCGAAGATGGGTCTCCCCTGATCATCCAGGCTGTCCGGCCGCTTGTACATCCAACTTCCCCAAACCAACGTAGTTGCCAGTGCTGCTGTATGATTCCCGGATCACCATGCCAGGGCACTGCAAGATGGCGATTAAAAAGTTACTATGCGTGTAGAAGCTGATATCAAGCTGGGTTTCAAAGACGTTTTGTTCCGCCCAAAGCGTTCCACCCTGAAAAGCCGTTCACAGGTAAGCCTGGAGCGCACCTTCCGATTTGTTCACACTGACCAGGAATGGACCGGCGTACCCGTCATTGCTGCCAACATGGACACCGTCGGCACTTTCGCCATGGCTCTCGCCCTGGCTGAACACAAAATGCTGACGGCGGTTCACAAGCATTACACCGTCGAAGAGTGGCAGACCTTCCTCGACAACGCCCCTGAAGGCATTGAAAACCATATCATGGTCAGCAGCGGCACATCCGAAAACGATTTCGACAAAATGTCTGAAATCCTGTCCCTGAACGACAAACTCCGCTTTATCTGTATCGATGTAGCCAACGGTTACTCAGAGCATTTTGTCCAGTTCGTTGCCCGTGTTCGCCAGCGTCACCCCAACAAGGTGATTATTGCCGGTAACGTGGTTACCGGAGAAATGGTAGAAGAACTGATCCTGAAAGGTGCCGACATCGTTAAAGTGGGTATCGGACCGGGCTCCGTCTGTACCACACGCGTTAAAACCGGTGTCGGCTATCCACAGCTGTCCGCTGTTATTGAATGTGCCGATGCGGCTCATGGCGTTGGTGGTCAGGTGATTTCCGACGGTGGCTGCACCTGTGCCGGTGACGTGTCCAAGGCATTTGGCAGCGGCGCTGATTTTGTCATGATCGGCGGTATGTTTGCCGGTCACGATGAGTCCGGCGGCGAAATGGTAGAAGAAGATGGTCGGCAATTCCGCCTGTTCTACGGCATGAGTTCCACCACCGCCATGGACCAGCACGCTGGCGGCGTTGCCAACTACCGCGCCTCGGAAGGCAAAACCGTAAAAGTACCTTACCGTGGTCCGATCCTGGAAACCGTTCAGGACATCCTCGGTGGCGTACGCTCAACCTGCACCTACGTGGGAGCCGCGCAACTGAAAGAACTGTCCAAGCGAACCACGTTTATCCGGGTTCAGGAACAGGAAAACCGTATTTTTAACTAACCCCCAATCAACCACGGAGAGCACAGAGGATTTCCTCGTACTTTGTGAACTCCGTGCTCTTCGTGGTTGAAACAATCACATAATCACGCAACCACCGCAATCTCCGCAATCTCCGCAATCTCCGCAATCTCCGCAACAGTCATCAGAGGAATTACCTGGCAATTGCGCTTCTGGCTCTCGATTCATGGTCATTGGTGCAGGCAAACAATTAAACCCTCCCCAGTGACAACAATGACAGGTGGAACTATCATCCAAGGATTTATTATCAACAGTTATTTCGGGATTCTGCTCCCGCCGCTGCATATTAAAATTAACGGCCTGGTCACAAACCTCTCCCCCATAGGTATGTGAATGACTGCCACTACAGCTAGAATCAGGGAAGTTATGCAGCCTCCTCGATAAAGGCAAAGCTGGCTTCTTGATAGCCTCATCATAGGCTGGAGAAAGAAAATTAGGCAGAGATTTGTCACTTTGATTTTCAACCTTCCTACCCCAGTTGCTCAAAACCGGGGTCAAAGGAGGCTCTTCAGCTAAAGACTCAGCATTAGGTGACCCACCAACAGAAGATGAGACTAACATGGAAGGGCTGGCATCTAACGGCTGCAACATATCAACACACCTTCATCGGCAAAATACGAAAATCAAAATGTACGATCGTTAGACCAACCAAACCAACAAAAAGTTCATCAATAAGCCGCAGAAATTCCCCGCTGATCAAATTCAGCCTTGATCGCATCCAGCTGCTCAGTGGATGGCGGGCGCACCGTTTCCAGCTCGTAGCTTTCACTGAAGGCATCCCACTTATGCACGCCGAGGCTGTGATAAGGCAGGATTTCCACCTTCTCAACACAATCCATTTTCTCCACCATATCTGCCAGCATGGCGGCATACAGTGGATCAACGGTAAACCCTTCCACCACCACGTAGCGGATCCAGGTTGGCTTTCTCAGCTCCTGTAAATACATGGCAAAATTACGGGTGTACCGGCCGGTGACATAGGTCAGCTTTTGATGCATCTCTTCGTCCATGTGCTTGATATCCAGAAGCACAAGGTCGGTGTAGGACAGCAGACGTTCAATATCCGGCGTGATTTGTTTGGCAAATCCATTGGTATCCAGGCAAGTATGAATACCGTGCGCTTTAAGCCCCTTGAACAGATCGGCAACAAATTCAGCCTGCAGCAGCGGCTCGCCACCAGTGACCGTAACACCACCGGTCAGAAAGCTCTTCACCTTGAGGATTTTGTCCAGAACTTCTTCATGACTGAGCACCTCACCGCCATCACGCAGATCCCAGGTATCCCGGTTGTGACAGTAGCGGCAGCGCATGTGACAGCCCTGCATAAACACAATGAAACGGATACCCGGTCCGTCTACCGTGCCAAATGAGTCCATGGAATGGACACGACCAAGGGACATGGCGACTCTCCTATTTACCCAACGAGTCTCTGTAAAAATCAGACCACTGTCTTTTACAAAAACCCTGAATACCATAAGCAAAAAAGGCCAGCAGAGCTGACCTTTTTTAAAGTTAAATTCCAGGAGGCTGTCCGAGAATAGACTGCCCTACGCGGCAACTGCTCCTGCGTTGCTCTAGCTCCTGCATCCATGCAGTCGTGCGGTGGCAGCAAATTGGTCTAAAAATTCCGTTTTGTTCGGCAAATAGCCCCGCTATTCACCTCACAAAACGGAATTTTTATCCTCAATTTTCTGCCATCCTCGCTACGGGCGCTATTCTCGGGCAGCCTCCTGACATTTACTATTACAGCGAGCTAGTAAAGGTACGGGTGATAACGTCACGCTGCTGTTCTGGTGTCAGCGAGTTGAAACGCACCGCATAACCGGAGACACGAATGGTCAGAGAAGGATACTTCTCAGGGTTCTCCATGGCATCTTCCAGCATTTCACGGTTCATAACGTTGACGTTCAGGTGCTGACCGCCCTCGCGATGTTCCTCGTGATGGAAGTAGCCATCCATCAGACCCACCAGATTCCTGCTTTGGCTTTCTTCGTCCTTGCCCAGCGCCTTTGGTACGATAGAGAAGGTGTAAGAAATACCATCCTTCGCATAGGCAAATGGCAGCTTGGCAACAGAACTCAGGGAAGCAACCGCACCGCTGGTGTCGCGACCATGCATTGGGTTGGCACCCGGGCCAAATGGCTGGCCTGCACGGCGTCCGTCTGGCGTAGTACCGGTCTTCTTGCCGTATACCACGTTAGAGGTAATGGTCAGAACGGACTGGGTTGGAATCGCATCGCGATACATCGTGTGAGAAGCGACTTTCTTCATGAACGTTTCAACCAGTTCACAGGCAATCGTATCTACACGCTCTTCGTTGTTACCAAACTTCGGAAAATCACCTTCAATTTCGAAGTCGATAGCAATGCCGTCTTCATCACGCACCGGCTTGACTTTGGCGTATTTAATGGCCGACAGAGAGTCAGCAGCAACGGATAATCCGGCAATACCACAGGCCATGGTGCGAATAACATCACGGTCATGCAGGGCCATCAGAGAGGCCTCGTAAGAGTACTTGTCGTGCATGTAATGAATACAGTTCAGGGCAGCCACATACTGGCTGGCCAGCCAATCCATGAGCGTATCAAAACGTGCATAGACATCGTCGTAATCCAGGTATTCAGACGTGATCTTGTCGGTTTTTGGACCAATCTGAATTTTCAGCTTCTCGTCAACACCGCCATTGATGGCGTACAGCAGCGTTTTACCCAGGTTGGCGCGGGCACCGAAGAACTGCATCTGCTTGCCAACAACCATTGGCGACACACAGCAGGCGATGGCGTAATCATCGCTGCTCATATCAGTACGCATCAGATCATCATTTTCGTACTGGATAGAGCTGGTATCGATGGATACTTTGGCGCAATACTCTTTGAAAGACACCGGCAGCTGCTCAGACCACAACACCGTGATATTTGGCTCTGGTGATGGTCCCATGGTGTACATGGTGTTCAGGAGGCGGAAAGAGTTTTTGGTAACCAGTGTACGACCATCAAGGCCCATACCACCGATAGCCTCAGTAGCCCAGATCGGGTCGCCAGAGAACAGCTGATCGTATTCAGGAGTACGCAGGAAGCGAACCATACGCAACTTCATTACGTAGTGATCGATCAGTTCCTGGGCATCCGTTTCAGTGATTCTGCCTGCTTCCAGGTCACGCTGGATATAGATATCCAGGAAGGTAGCCGTACGTCCCAGAGACATGGCCGCACCATTCTGGGACTTAACCGCAGCCAGGTAACCAAAGTACGTCCACTGAACCGCTTCACGGGCAGAGGCAGCAGGGTTACCGAGATCGCAACCGTATTTGGCCCCCATCTCCTTGATCTGCATCAGCGCCTTGATCTGCTCCATGACCTCTTCACGCAGCTGGATGGTACGCTCAAGATCCTCGCCGGAAGTCAGCGCCGCATCCAGAGACTTGTGCTGGGCTTTCTTGTCAACAATCAGACGATCAATACCGTACAGAGCGATTCGGCGGTAGTCACCAATAATACGTCCACGGCCATAAGCATCTGGCAAACCGGTAATTATGCCAGACTTACGACAGTTGCGAATGTCCGCAGTGTAAACATCGAAAACACCAGAGTTGTGCGTCTTGCGATATTCAGTGAAGATTTTGCTAACCATGTTATCCAGTTTACGGCCATAAACTTCACAGGAAGTTTCAACCATACGAATGCCACCGTTGGCGATGATGCCACGCTTCAGCGGCTTATCGGTCTGCAGACCAACAATGGTTTCCAGATCTTTATTGATGTAGCCAGCGTCGTGAGAAGTAATAGTGGATGGCAGATCGGTATCGAAATCCAGGGGGGCGTGAGTGCGGTTCTCTTCTCTGATGCCTTCCATAACATCAGCCCACAGTTTGTCTGTCGCTTCAGTGGAACCGGCCAGGAAGGAACTGTCACCCTCGTAAGGGGTGTAGTTTTTCTGGATAAAGTCACGAACGTTGATGCTTTCAGACCAGTCGCCGGAAGTGAATCCTTCCCATGCTGCTGGCAGTTCGCTGGTGGTTACAGTCATACTAAGAGGCTCCTGATAGGTTGGAGAATTCTTTGGGGATGCTGCTCCGGGTCAGTCAGACTGCATTGATTGGCGGCGACACCAACTTGATCTGCATCAATGAAAGTAAATCATTGTCGGCTTATCGTTTGCCTATCTTGCGGGGACGCAGACATTGCGATAACACATCATCACAAAAATCATCACATCTATGTGGTCATACCGCAGGTGTAAAACTGGCCAACCCGGTGAATAAGAAATAATTTCAGTCAAATTAACGTATATACGACAACTCTGCCATCAGTGTTAATACCTACCGGCTATAAAAAAACATAAACACATTTCCACAGGAATTAACAAAAAAAGATATCCTCTTATATTTTATTAACTATCCCTTGATTAGCAAAAATTAGTTATTACCAATAGTCCAAAATTCAAAAAAATTATGAAATCAAGCAACGATCTATTTTTATGAATGCTAGTCTTTGTTTCTGTTAATTCTATTTCGTTTCGTTTTTCAAAACAATTAACGACACTAACATTATACTGTTAACGTTTGTTGCCGTTTATTCAGAGAGTTTTAAGTAGTGTTACCTATTCATACCGAAAATGGGTTTGTCTAACATCGTCAACCAAATAAAGACATTTTATCCGTTTCTGGGAGAGGATGAACAGGAGGTAGTTATGAGCAAATATATTTACACAACCATTTATGAGCAGTTCACCGGCCTGAAGCCACCTGAGCCAAAAGACCACAAGCCACGTCGCCGTAGAGGCTACGGTCACCCTTATCGTATGCGCCTGAATATGCAGGAAGGTTCTGTCCAGAACAGTGAACTGCTGTCTGACCGGGACTCAGAAAGAGACCTGTATGAACAGACGCCTGTTTCCGTTTTTCAGCCATCGGTTACCAAGCAGCCTGTCCGCAGGTTTTCATCCGGTGGTCAAAGCTATCGCAGTGGTAACAGCGTTGGTAACAACAGCGCCATCAGCGGCACTATGAACTGCAGGCCTGCTGCGCCTGAAGACCGCCATAGCAGCGCCGAGCCCAAGGTAACCTACAAAAAGCGCCGCCAGTACGGGCCTTCAGGCTTCGGTATTGGCTCAATGAGCAGAGACGGCAACGACAACTCTGATTATTGAATACCCGTTTTATATTGATTGTTTTTGAATACTGACACTACCAGCCAGGCTTATTCAGCGGAGCTTGTCTAGCGGAACCCATTCATTACTTTCCCGGATTATTTTCGCCAAAGGCCCTTATTTCAAGGCCTTTGTGCTCTTTTTGAACCCATAAAATCAAAGCGTTCTTTGCTGTAGATAGCTGTCATAATCCGGAATATGCCGGTTATGAGATTGTCCAAGCAAGTCTGACGAGAATATGTAATCCGCCGAGCTCTGGTTACAGGCAACCGGGATATTCCACACCGCTGCGATCCGTAACAATGCCTTAACATCCGGATCATGGGGCATTGGCTCAAACGGGTCCCAGAAAAATACCAGCAGGTCCAGTTTGCATTCAGAAATCAATGCACCAATCTGCTGGTCTCCACCCAGCGGACCACTGATAAATTTTGTGACCGGCATAGACAGTTCTTTTTCCAGCAGACTTCCTGTGGTACCCGTGGCAAAAAGATCATGACCCTGCAGCTTTTCTTTATGGCGCAGACTCCACTGCACCAATTCCCCTTTCTTATTATCATGAGCGACCAGGGCAATGCGCTTCCTGGATGAGACACTGTATTCTTTATAAATCATAAAGTACTTCTCTATTTTTTCTGCGAAAAAATATAAAAATGGAAAGCGCTATATTCTCACTGAATAAAAAAAAATGCGATGACTTCTCTCGAAATCATCGCATTGTCCTTCAGAAAAAATTCATGACAGGTACTTAATCATCACCCCCGCTGCTACCGCTGAGCCAATAACACCCGCTACATTGGGACCCATGGCATGCATCAGCAGGAAGTTCTGCGGATTGGCCTCAAGCCCCATTTTGTTAGAGACCCTGGCCGCCATGGGTACCGCTGACACCCCGGCTGAACCAATCAACGGATTCACTTTGGTAGACGACACCCGATTCATCAGTTTTGCCATCAGGACACCACTGGCGGTACCGATACAGAATGCCACAATCCCCAACGCCAGAATCCCCAGAGTTTCCATTTGCAGAAACTTGTCAGCACTCAGTTTTGAACCAACCGACAGCCCGAGGAAAATGGTGGTGATGTTGATCAGCGCATTTTGCGCTGTATCCGACAGGCGCTCAACCACACCACACTCTTTCATCAGGTTACCAAAACAGAACATCCCCAGCAGCGGAGCCGCATCGGGTAATAACAGGGCCACCAGCACCAGCAGTAAGATCGGGAAAACGATTTTTTCCGTCTTGCTCACTGATCGCAGCTGTGTCATGACAATCCTGCGTTCCTCTGCCGTGGTCAGCGCTTTCATAATCGGCGGCTGAATCAGCGGAACCAGAGCCATATAAGAGTAAGCAGCCACCGCAATGGCACCCAGCAGGTGGGGAGCAAGTACGCTGGATACATAGATCGCAGTAGGACCATCCGCACCACCAATAATACCGATAGCAGCGGCATCCGCCAGGCTGAAATTCATCAGCCCCATAGAGCTCAATACAATAGCGCCAAACACTGTGGCAAAAATACCAAACTGAGCGGCAGCCCCCAGAAACAGGGTTTTCGGGTTAGCGAGCAACGGACCAAAATCCGTCATGGCACCCACCCCCATAAAGATCACCAAAGGAGCAACACCGCTGCCAATAGCCACACTGTAAAACTGATAAAGGACACCGTTCGTGTACCCTGCATCAGCAATAATGTGACTCACTACAGTCCGGGTTGCCGCATTCGCTTCATGGTATAAAATATAAAGTTGATCCGGGGCAGCCGAAGCACTGCCCAGCGCTTCGGCAACCGCCTGCATCAGTGCAGGGTTAGCTATATGAAGCGCCTGCTCAATGGCGGAAAACGCCAGACCGGCCTGGGGAATATTGGCCAGAATTCCACCAAAACCAATAGGTACCAGCAGTAGAGGCTCAAATTGCTTGCGGATGGCCAGATACAGCAACCCAAAGCCCACCAGAATCATAACGAACTCTCCGGCGGTAAGGTTGTATAACCCGGAGCCCTCCCAGAGCGTTAATAGCTTTTCCATGGCATATTTCTCGACCAGACTTTTCTCTTTGAGAGACCTCTGTAAGAGGTCTCCCTAACGCTTTTTATTAAGCCAGGGCAAGCAGGGTATCACCCACCGCTACACTGTCACCTTCACGCACATCAACCGACGTCACCTGTCCGGAACGCGGGGCACGAACTTCCGTTTCCATTTTCATGGCTTCAAGAATAAGCAACACATCACCTTCTTGAATATGCTGCCCCGGTATGACATTCACCTTCCAGATATTACCGGCCAGTGGTGCGGGCATTGGCTCACCTTCAGAGGCTGATGTGGTTGTCGCTTCAGGTTGGGCTGTCGGCGCTGAAACCGGAGCCAGCATGGAAGAAACATCACCACCTTCTGAAACCTGAACGGTATAGGCATTGCCATTAACGCGAACGGTATAAACAGAATCCTCCGTTGGAGGAGCCACGGAAGTTGCCTGGGCAGCAGGCTTCACTTCCGGTTCGGTCCCGGGAGCAGGTTCGAAAGCATCAGGGTTACCGCGATTCTGCAGGAACTTCAGACCAACCTGCGGGAACAGGGCGTAGGTCAGAACATCATCCACGGTCTGATCCGCCAGATTGATGCCCTTCTCTTTGGCCAGGCCATGGAGT
Source organism: Endozoicomonas sp. ALB115 (assembly GCF_049310245.1). Lineage (NCBI taxonomy): Bacteria > Pseudomonadati > Pseudomonadota > Gammaproteobacteria > Oceanospirillales > Endozoicomonadaceae > Endozoicomonas > Endozoicomonas sp. ALB115. The sequence goes on from NZ_JBLYZG010000027.1 coordinate 17,210, forward strand.
TCAGCAGTCAGTTCTTCAAATTCAGCTTCAAGCAGATCTGCCGGACGACAGGTAATCGCTATCTTACCCTCCAGCACTCTGTCCTGAAGACTTTGGTTAAACGGTGCCGGTGTAGCACCGTACTCACCTGTTAAAATCCCCCGGGTCTCTTTGGAGATGGTTTTATAGCGCTCACCGGTCAGTACATTGAGAACCGCCTGGGTGCCAACAATCTGGGAAGTGGGCGTGACCAGTGGAATCATCCCCAGGTCTTCACGAACTCTTGGAATCTCCTGCAGCACTTCATCAAACTTATCACTGGCCCCCTGCTCTTTCAGCTGACTTTCCATATTGGTCAGCATGCCACCGGGTACCTGAGCAATAAGGATTCTGGAGTCAACGCCACGGAGTTGACCTTCAAACTTCGCGTATTTTTTTCGGACCACCCGGAAGTAAGCAGCCACTTCTTCCAGCTTGTGCAGATCAAGCCCGGTATCACGCTCAGTCCCCTGCAATGCAGCAACGATAGCCTCAGTTGGCGAATGTCCATAGGTCATCGACATGGAAGAGATGGCCGTATCAACACGATCAACACCGGCTTCAACGGCCTTGAGCAGTGACATGGAAGAAAGGCCGGAGGTGGCATGGCAGTGCAGCTGAATTTCCAGGTCCGTTTCTCGCTTTAATCGGGAAACCAGCTCATACACGTCAGTCGGCGTAATAATGCCGGACATGTCCTTAATGCACAGAGAATCCGCACCCAGATCCTCGATCTCTTTGGCCAGAGAGACCCAGCTATCCATGGTATGAACCGGACTGGTGGTGTAAGAGATCGTCCCCTGGGCATGAGCACCCTGCTTCTTCACCGCTTTCATTGCCTGCATCAGGTTACGGGGATCGTTCATGGCATCAAATACCCGGAACACATCCATACCATTGGCAACGGCACGCTCAACAAATTTATCCACGACATCGTCAGCATAGTGACGGTATCCCAGCAGATTCTGTCCCCTTAACAGCATCTGCTGAGGGGTCCTGGGCATGGCTTTTTTCAGCTCGCGCAACCGCTCCCAGGGGTCTTCTCCCAGGAAGCGGATACAGGCATCAAAGGTGGCACCACCCCAGGTTTCGAGAGACCAGTAGCCGATCTGATCCAGCTGTTCTGCGATCGGCAACATATCTTCAATGCGAAGACGGGTAGCAAACAGTGACTGATGGGCATCCCTCAACACCACATCGGTAATACCCAGCGGCTTTTTATTGGCTAATGGCTTTTGTACGTCAGACATAACCCTTCTTTATCCCCCGGTTATTGGCGTTTTTCTGCTTGAGCTTTTTTTGTTCTGTGCATTTGAATGGCTGCACTGATAACAGCAATCAGTTCACCCTGATCATCGGATGACGATGGCTGGCTATTCACTGGAATGGGATTGGCTACAGATGGTAACGGTTCCTGAAAATACCGATCGATGATTGTTGACATCAGGCTGGTTGCCAGCACCAATAGCGTCAGAAACAGGAACACAAAACCCATTCCAAAGAGCATCAGGCTGGAACCTTCTGAAATAAGGTCCGATGGATTCATCAAGTAAGTCCTTTGTTTTTTTCAGGCTTGCAGGTCCGGTCAATCCCCTCAGGCAGTTCTGCCCTGCCGGAACCATTGCTGATTATTATTTCCATGAACAGGTTCATGGCTCTTGGCTGTCTTACGCCTCCTGGCTGCGTCAGTATACTACTGAACATTGTGTAATAAGCAATCAGTCATCCGGACTATGTTGTCTATAAAAGAAGCCCAGGACTACCTTCGACAGCATCTCGCAAAAGGAAGGTTGCCTCAGTCCGGAAAAAAATTCACCGACGTAAATCAATAAAAGTTGGCCAACCGATAAAATTGGCCATCCGTTATTAGGGCCTGTCGGACTTAAGACTGTCCTAGGCCGCTCTTGCCAGGTCAGAGCAGAGGATTTCCACAATGCCATCAGCGTCACGGAGGGAGCGGATGCGCTCAAACAGATTCTGGGCTTGCGGATACGCTTTACGCAGATAATTGAGCCACTGCTTCAGACGGGAAGGATGGTATTGCCATTTGCCATTTTGACGATCTCTGTCGCTTAATTGCAGAATCAGCTGCAACACTGAAGACCAGCTCATGGGCTTGACGGATTCGCGAATCATGGTTGTGATATTCGGCGTTACCAGCGAAGGCCGCCCGACCATCAGGTCAGTGCAGCCGGAAGCGTCCATACAGCGCCTGGCATCTTCATGATTCCAGATCTCGCCGTTGGCGATCACCGGAATCCCCAGGTTTTCCCGAATTTTGCCAATGTATTCCCAGTGAGCCGGAGGCCGATAGCCCTCCGCCTTTGTCCGGGCATGCACCGCCAGTTCCGAGGCGCCTGCCTGTTCAATAGCACGGGCGTTTTCCAGGAATAACGACTTGTCTTCATAACCCAGGCGAATTTTAGCCGTCACCGGCAGCTCTGCCGGAACAGCCTCCCGAACCGCCCGGACAATACTGAACAGCTGATCCGGCTCCCGCAGCAAAATTGCCCCGCCCCGGTTTTTATTGACCGTTTTTGACGGACAGCCGAAGTTAATGTCCACTCCGGGCGAGCCAAGTTTCACTGCACGCTGGGCATTCAGTGCCATATATTCCGGGTGACTGCCCAGCAGCTGTAAACGAACAGGTGTACCATTCGAAGTTTTTGCCCCCTGCAACAACTCCGGACAGGTACGATAAAAGACCCGGTTCGGCAACAGCGTATCTGTTACCCGGACAAACTCGGTAACACAGAGATCGAAGGTATTGATGCCGGTGAGCAGATCCCGCATATCGTGATCCATAACGCCTTCCATCGGCGCCAGTATCAACCGCATGGCATGCCTCTTGAGTGAAAAAGCGCCAATTCTACCGTCAGCAGGCCTGATAATAAAATAAGGAGCACTCACAGATAACGCTGACTTCACCTATATGGCTAACCATAAGGAATCGAATATTTATGGTGTATGCCGGAGTCAGGCACGGTGGGAACCAATATATTTTGCTGTGGTCACATAAGTCGCAATGATTCGCACAAGCGCTGCTGCTTACCCTATGCCAGCAGCATTAAATAAATACAAATCAGAGTTAGTTATGGATACGTCTATCAGAAATCTACCAGCCGTTGCGCAACGCCCACAACAGTCAGGGCCTCAGGAACCTCCTGTCGCCACAGAATTTTCAGGGTGGACTGTCTACATCGGTGCCGGTTCCTCAAATATACCCTCACTGCCGCCTACTCATTCGTTGCTCGACCTACCAGGCCCCGATTACTCATGCCTTCCTTCCGCTTGTACTTCAATTGCCAATAACCCGGGGACAGATTTGGTTTCAGGCGATAACCTCCCTGCAACCTTTAAGCGTTGCTTACTCAGGCTGAATGAGGCCTACGATACCAACTTTTCAGAACTGGCTGATACATTAAGCTATTGCGTACCAATGTCGTCAGCAAAGGCCCCATTCTGGAACATATTCCATGAAGTTATCGACCTGCCGTCACTGGAAAGCAACAGTAGTCAAAAAATCCGGGAAACAGGCCAAAAAATACACCAGCTATACATTGATGAACACGATGTTCTCGCTACTAAAAATGCATATTCCAGAATCAGTGAACTCACCATCGTGCTGTGCTTGCACTTCCTCGAGCAAAAGTTCATCCTCGAACATCCGGAGCCAATCCAGCAAAGCTCTGTCGATGTCACCAGGTCGGATGAAGCTTCAACAGACTGTCAACATTTACTGCCTGCCCGGGTCATAAAGACCTTTTTCGAAAAGTTATTATCTGGTATTGATAAATCCGGCAGGGCAGACGCTGGGATAAGAGTTAAAAAATTTATAAAAGATAACCAGCCAGGTTTAAAGAAGGATATGCGCCTTCAGCAGCCTGCCACTGGCCATCTGAAGTTTTCCGGACTGCGTTACGACGATATTCCCGGCGCTACTGTTGCGAAATTATATCATTCTGAACTTAGTGACCATTCACGTAATTTCTCTATCGATCTGTACGGTTTAATAGAAGCATTAGGTCAAACGCAGAGCCGAAGCTGGCCCCCTGTTACCCATGACCCTCTGCATTGTGCCATACACAGAGTTGCCTACGAAACATACAAACCAAAACTTGAACCGATAAATTTCTTCAAGAACAGGCTGGAGCCCTTCAGAGATCGGAATGCACGAACTCTGCTGGAATTAATAGAATACTTTCGAAACCGGTTTGCCTGGAAGCACCGCAATGGGCCAACCCGTGAAGCCCCAGAAATGGGTGAAAAATATAATGTTGTTCATCAAGCCCTTCAGGAATCATCCGCTGGCATCGGTCAGGGCAGTAGGACCATGAAAGACGAGCTCAGAAGATTCCTGGAACTCTGCTGTACTAATAATACGAGGGTAAAACAAAGGCTAGAAAGTTTTTTTAATAAAACGTGACGCCATTATATTATCCCGGATCTGGTACATGGTCAGAAAGAACCTTGAGCACCACTGCCACTACCAGGAGACTGTTCTCGGACAGTCTCCTTGCTCATGGTTCTTTACCCGATAGTCGGCACTGACTATGCTTGCAGCTTTTCGCCTGATATTGAATATTGAAACAGAAAGCCGTGTCCAATCATCCACCAAACCATCCGAATCACACCATCACTGCTGATATCCAGTGGGAAAATGGCCTGCCAATCTCCACCCGGTTTAATGATGTCTACTTTTCCCGGGCCTCGGGTATTGCCGAAACACGCCATGTGTTCCTGGAACATAATCATCTCCCCGGGCGGTTTCGTCAACTGGTACCCGGTACCACGTTCACCATTGGCGAAACCGGCTTTGGCACTGGTCTGAACTTCCTCTGTGCCTGGCAGCTCTTTCTGGAAAAGGCCCCTGATAACACCTCTCTGGTCTTTATCAGCACGGAGAAGTATCCACTCCAGCAGGATGACCTGCAAAAAGCACTCAATGTGTTTGAGGAGCTGACACCTCTGGCCAACAGAATGATCAGCGCCTATCAATTGAGTGAGGAAAATATCGACCTGCAATTTTCAGACCGCGCATCAGGCAAACACATCCGTCTTCATATTTTGATTGGTGATGTGCTGGACACATTGCCTCATATCAACGAGAAGGTTGACGCCTGGTTTCTCGATGGCTTTGCCCCGGCCAAAAATCCGGATATGTGGCAACCCAAACTGTTCCAGACCCTGAAAGCCAAAAGCCATGAGCAATCAACCTACGCCACCTTCACTGCGGCCAGACTGGTTCGGGACGGGCTGACGGAGGCAGGCTTCTCAGTGACCAAACAACCGGGCTTTGGCCGCAAGCGGGATATGATTGCCGGCCGCTTTGTCCCCCCGGGTCTGCCTGTGAGCAAACCCTGGTTTGCGCCCGCTGGCCACAGCAACTCTGAAAAAACAGCCATCGTCGTCGGTGGCGGTCTGGCGGGCTGCAGCGCTGCATGGGCGCTGGCCCGTCGGGGATGGCAGGTCACCATTCTGGAACAACATCAGGCCCTGGCCAGCGAAGCATCGGGTAATCCGCAGGGTGTTCTCTATGCCAAACTTTCTGCCGATAACACGTCGCTCAGCCAGTTCATCCTTAAAGGTTATCAATTCACCCTGGATACGCTAAAAGCACTGGAAGTTGAACAGTGGCAGCAGTGCGGTGTTATCCAGTTAGCCATTGATGCCAAAACGGATCAACGATACCAGGCCCTGGATAAACAACATCCGAATGCTCTGCTGCAATACCTGACGGAAGCGCAACTGAGCGATATCGCCGGATTGGGTATTCACTATCCCGGCCTCTACTTTCCCCAGGCAGGCTGGGTGCACCCACCCGCACTCTGTCAGGCTTTGGCCGATCACCCAAACATTCGGGTGGTCACCAGCACGACGGTGAATACGATCGAACCCGTTGAGCAGGGCTGGCTGGTGAAAACCGATGGCGACAGGTTGCACAGTAAAACCGTGATCATTGCCCGGGGAGCGGCCAGTCATCAGTTGTCACAGTTTAACTACCTGCCACTTAAAGCCATCCGTGGCCAGATTACTCAGGCCAGAGCAACCACCGAAAGTGACAAACTGGCCTCCTGTGTCTGCGGAGAAGGCTATATAGCCCCCGCTGTCGATGGCTATCACACCCTGGGCGCAACGTTCAGTTTTAACGACAAAGGTACAGAAGTTCGAGAAGCCGACCACCTGGAAAACCTGGCCATGCAGGCCGGGAATTTCCCTGCCATGTATCAGGCACTCGGCGGAACTGATGCACAAGTGACCGGCGGACGCACAGGGTTCCGCTGCACAACACCGGATTACCTGCCCGTGGTGGGTCCCATCGTTGACCTTAAGCACTTTGTTGCCGCTTATGCACCCCTCAGAAAAAACAGCAAGTTGACCATTGACGTCTGCCCTGAATATCTGGAAGGCCTGTACGTGACCGCCGGACACGGCTCCAGGGGAATAATCTCCTGCCCTGTTGCCGGTGAGATTCTGGCCACCATGATCACCGGTGAGCCCGATAGTACTGTCGGTCTATCAATGCCTGCAAAACTGCTGGAAGCGATTCACCCCTCCCGCTTCCTGATCAGGGATCTGATCAGAAATAAAATATAGGAGGCTTATGACGAGAGTTATAACGGAAGCGAGACTGCCGTCTTTCCTCGACCAATAAACTAGGTAAAAATCGCAAAAAAACAGGTAGCAATACGCAGGGAGGAATCAACAATGGCTGTCTATCTTAGTAGGCATGGATTAGGTAACACATGGTTACCTGTTCATGAAGCTCCTGTTTCAATCCATTCAGCAAACTGCGTCCGGGCAACCTGATCTATCTCTTGGTTGCCCGTTTTTTTTGTCTGGGTGAAAATCTTTAGCGGCTACTTAAGTAGTTAACCAAGACAAACACCCGTACCTTTCAGACCACAGTAACCGCCGGGATTCCTGGCCAGATATTGCTGATGGTATTCTTCTGCGTAGTAAAACGGCGGAGCCCCACGAATTTCTGTGGTAATGTCCGGATAGCCCTGCTGTTGCAAAGACGTTGAGAATTCACTCCTTGAGCTTTCAGCCAATACGGCCTGTTCATCCGTGGTGGTATAAATGGCTGAACGATACTGAGTTCCCACGTCGTTACCCTGCCTCATTCCCTGGGTTGGGTCATGGGATTCCCAGAAACATGCTAATAAAGCCTGTGTCGTTACCTTTTCAGGATCGTAAACCACCATCACCATTTCTGTATGCCCGGTTGCTCCGGTGCAGACCTCTTCATAAGTAGGATTGGGTGTGTAACCACCTGCATAGCCAACCGCCGTTGTATAAACACCGGGCAGTTGCCAGAACAATCGCTCTGCTCCCCAGAAACAGCCAAGCCCCAGGTAGATGGTCTGCAAGCCTTCGGGAAATGGCGGCCTCAATGGCTGTCCATTGACATAATGCCGGGCCGGAACCGGCATCACGTCTTCCCTGCCCGGCAGGGCTTTTTCTTCAGTTGGAAGTTGCTGTTTATCAGGGTCTTTACCAAAGAATGTCATGATTATGTCCTCCCTGGCAGGGATCATAACATACCGCAGGGTCTGATGGATTTACTGATCCCCAAGGGTTAACAGTGCAGGGTCAAGCCGCTTATCAAACCAGTTATAGCGCCAGTCAAGATGGGCACCGGTAACCCGGCCAGTGGCACCCACTTCACCGATAGTCTGCCCTCGTTTGATAGCCGCCCCACTTTTCACAGAGACTTTGCTGAGATGGAGAAAGCTGGAAAAAATACCGTGGCCATGATCAATAATGATGGTGCCGCCGGAATAGTAGAGATCCGGGTCCACCAGTCGCACAACCCCATCAGCCGGTGCCACTACCGGTGTGCCTGTGGGTACGGCGATATCCAGGCCGTAGTGTGGCCGCCCCGGTTGACCGTTATACACGCGCTGGCTGCCATAAACGCCACTGATGCGACCTTTTACCGGCCAGTCAAAGCCGTTAAAAAAATCCGCCTGATCGGTATCAGGCACTCTGGCTGCACGCACCTGTTGAGCTTCTCTGCGGATACGGGATAGCACCCGCTCATCCGGTGATACATATTTTCTGGCAATCCCGGTCAACCGCTGAATATCATATTTCCGTGGCTTAAGGATTAAATTAAACGTCTTCAGTTCGCCACTGGCAAAATGCTCTGTATAGGACTGCTTCAGTTCTGCATCACGACCAAAGCCTAGAATAAAGCGCCCATCTTTCGCTACTCTGACTTCCTGGTTGTCATAAACAATCCGACTCCCCGGTGCTGCCTGACCGACCAAAATACCTCCGGGTGTCAGCTGGCTCTGCAGACCGTCTGCACTGACCATCAGAGAAAACACCAGAAGAAAAAAACCTGTAACGAGATGCATTTAAACGTTCTCCTTTTATCATCCTGCCTGGTAATCATTATCGACATTATGATGTTTAACAAAATTGGCACATAACAAAACAGCCTTAAATGGCAATAACTTATTTTTAGAGAGATAAGATATTAATATCAATAAGTTATATACCCCCTACCATTGCAAAAATAAGAATCAGCAGTATTGTCAGTAATACTAAACACAGTGTTATGAACTTTTGGCTCAGCTCGATATAAATTACTCCCATAACTTGAACAAAACGCCCAATACACCGGATTGTATTGAAGAAACTACGGATAATGGAGTGTATCTATGTTTGGAACTGGAACTGCTACTACTGGCAATCAACAAAAGACCACCTTTCTTACTGACTTCCAAACTGACATGATCAACGGAGGGCGCTTCGGGCAAAGGAAGACCACAAAGCCATCAACTACTTCAGCTACCCAGAAAAGTATGTCGGGCACTGACTTTTTGGCAAAGCCAAGTTTAAAAGACCGGCTGGTTTATCCATTCAAGGCGGTCAGAAACCGAATCTTAACGGCCATGATGTTCAGTGGCTCCGCAGGCATGTTTTTGGGCATGGGTGCCGGTGCGGCAGTCGGTGCTACAGCAGGATTTACTGTGGCTCTGATTCCTCAGATATTAGACTTGCTGACTTTTTCTTTTAACCCCTATATTGTTGCCGCTGGTGCCTATGTTGGCAAAGAGGCAGGCATCCGTACCGGTGCCGTTCTCGGGCTTGGCATTGGCGCAGTTGCCACTCTGGCATCTGCTGCCATAGCTCTTGCTCTCAGCGTGGTTCATCTACCAAGGGACATCTATCATGCGGCAACCCTGGATGCCCCCCGTCTGGATGCACCACTGCCGGAGAAGCCATGGCTCACACAGCAACTCAGTCAGGAATTGTCCAAATTTAACGAATAAAAGCCTCAGGACATCATTTTGGATTTAATCATTCCGGGAACTGAAGGTTTTCAATCACGGTACTTTTATAAGCTTCAGCCGCCATTGGGCGGCTTATTTTCTGAAAGTCCCGGTTTAACTGTTCGGCAAATGCCTTAACCCGCATCCAATCGGTAAACTCGGTATTCCTGGTAACATCAACAGGCCCCCCGGTCAGCTTCATAATCAAGCGGATCATCTGTTTATCAATCCAGCGATATCGGGTATACAGCAAAGCACCGGCAAACACTTCCACCCGGTCCGGAGTCCATGAACTCTGTTTCAGGAATTTCTGCAGGTAACGGTTGTTATGAGGGTCCCGTCGTTCAGGCTTGCGGGCGGTCAGATTGACGGAAAAAAAGTAACCCGGAATGGTTGCCAGCTGGTCACTGTATTGCCTGATAAACTGGTAACACGCTTTATGGTGTTTGCCATAACGAATCGAACAACCAAGAATAACACCATCATAAGACCGAAGTAAGAAGCCGTCGTTCAGATCAGTAATAGAGCTGACAAACGTCTCATGACCAGCCTGGGCCAGGCAGTAGCCGATTCTTTCGGTAATTTTTCGGGTCTGGCCTTCACACCCCTGGTGCAACAACGCTATACGGGACATATCTAAATACGTGAGTAATTATAAAACCAATATTTGCGTAGATAATAACCAACTTATAAGTCGGTAGTGTTAACTCAGATCAACAAAGCGGCGAATAGAAGTTGTTCAGATGGTCGCCCTGCAACTCCGTCCGGGACGAACGGAGTTTGGGAGTCATTGACGGGTTCCTTTATTGACCTCCAAACTCCGTTCGTCTTGAGCGGAGTCGAAAGGCGTAAACTCCATACCCTGAATACTGTGCCAATCACCCTTCGACCGTGCATCCTGAGCTGGGTCGAAGGACGCTCAGGGTGAGCGGAGATTATACACACCAAATTCATCGAAATGATGTGCTAGCCCTTATACAGTTTTGGATTCAACACATCCCGGAGCCAGTCCCCCAGAAGGTTGAGCACCAACACCAGCACCACCAGCACAATCCCGGGAATAACCGTAATCCACCAGCTGCCAGAGAAGATATACTCAAAACCACTGGAGATCAGAGACCCCAGAGAGGGCTGGGATACCGGCATACCAAGACCCAGGAACGACAACGCAGCCTCACTGATAATCGCATTGGCAATCTGCACCGTCGAGATCACCAGAATAGGCGACAGTGAGTTTGGCAGGATATGTCGAAACATAATGCGCCCGGCACCAAAGCCCATAACCCTGGCCGCCTCCACATACTCCTTCTTCTTTTCTGCCAATACCGATGCCCGAACCGTACGGGCATATTGAGGCCATTCGGCAATACCAATCACCAGTATCAGCATTAACATGGCCAGCTTACTGTAGAGTTCCGAACCAAAAGAGGCCTGGAAAACCGCCAGCACGATAATCGCCACCATCATGGTAGAGAACGACAGCTGAATATCCGCAACCCGCATCAGAAAACTATCGATTCGACCACCAAAGTAACCGGCGGTCAGGCCCAGAACAATCCCCAGAAAAGCCTGCAGCAACACCGCAAACAGACCGATCGCCAATGAGATGCGCATACCATAGAGAATGGTGCTGAACAGATCACGACCCTGGTCGTCGGTGCCCAGCAGAAAACGTTCATCCCCCTCTGCTGACCACACCGGGGCAATTTCCGAATCCATAATATCAATGGTTGAAAGATCGTAGGGATTGGTGGGTGCCAGGATCGGAGCCAACAGCGCAGCCCCAACCAACAGCGCAAAAATCAGGGCACAGACCATGGCCACCTTGTCACGGGTGAAGCTGTACCAGAAGGTGGAGTTCCTGAAACGCTCCCAGCGCCCTGGCGCTATATTGGCCGCAGTAGATTCCTGATCGACCGGCGCGTTCGACATCATTTCACTCATTGGGCACTCCTCGCCAGTCTGACGGTGGGATTAATCAGGCCGTACAGCAGATCCACCAGCGTATTCACCACCACAAAAATGGCACCCACAACGATCAGGTAAGCAACAATCAGCGGCGTATCCACCCGGTTGACCGCTTCCAGAAACAGAAAGCCCATGCCCGGCCATTGGAAGACAGTCTCCGTAAGAATGGTATAAGCGACCATGGTTCCTATCTGCACACCGCCAACAGTGATCACCGGCAGCATGGTGTTCTTCAGGGCATGGAGGAAATAGATACGAGCCTTTTTCAACCCTTTCGCTTTGGCAAACTTGACGTACTCGGTATGCAACACTTCTGACATTTCAGAGCGAATCAGTCGGATAAACAGTGGCAGCATAATGCTGGCCAGCGAGATGGCAGGCAGAATCAGATGCAACAGGCCATCCCGGGTAAACAGGCCACTCTCCCAGCCACCGATAACCGGCACCAGCTCACCCCGACCATAAGATGGCAGCCAGCCCAGCTCAATAGAGAACAGGTAAATACTGAAAATAGCGGTCAGAAAGACAGGGACAGAAATGCCGAGAATACTGAACCCGAGAATTAACCGGGTAAACCAGCTGTTGGGTCGGATGGCGCAATACACACCAGCGGGAATAGACACCAGAATAATGATCAAACTCGCGGCAAACACCAGCTCAAGGGTGGCGGGCATTTTGGCCAGGATAACGTCCAGCGCTGGTGCTTTAAAAAAATAAGAATCCCCCAGGTCGCCCTGTAACGCGTTACCCATAAATCTTGTGTATTGAGTGAGGAACGGGTCGTTTAACCCCATCTCGTCACGCAACTTTTCACGTTCGGCTTCTGACACCGATTGCCCTACCAGCTCCCGGAGTGGATCCCCAAGATTGTCCTGTATGGAAAAGCTGATAATACTGATGACAAACATCACTATCAGCCCCTGCATAAGCCTACGCATTAAAAATAACAGCATAAATATCGATGCCCATAGCCTGCGATGCCAATAGTCGATGCACCGGCTAACTAACCGGTGCTGACCGCAGTCACTTCACAGGAAGTAAAATGACTGCTGTCGTCCTTCAGATAAAGGTGTTCAAGGGATTACTCCTTAATCACCAGGTCGCCCAGGTAAGGGAAGTTCATCACGTTAACAACGTCTTTGGCGGCCACGTTCTTGCTGGCACCCCAGGCAAGGTTCTGCCAGTGCAGGGGAACAAAGGCTGCTTCCTCATAGAGGGTACGCTCAACGTCCTGCAGAATCTGTGCCCGTACGGTTGGATCGGTTTCAGAACCTGCCTTCTTAACCAGCGCGTCTACTGCCTCATTGCAGTAATTGCCGGAGTTGTACTGTCCCCAGCCGGAAACCGAATCGGCACAGGCTGTGAGATACTCGGTAAAGTTGGCGGAATCTTCCGTATCGGAGTGCCAGCCAATCATCATCATATCCGCAGAACGCTCATCAAACTCTGGCCAGTACTGCGCTTTTGGCAGGGTTTTCAGATCCACTTTAATGTTAATTTTTGACAGCATGGAAGCCACCGCCTGAGCGATCCGGGCATCGTTCACATAACGGTTATTGGGAGCCATCATGGTGATGGCGAAGCCATCTTCATAACCGGCGTCTTTCATCAGCTGCCTGGCCTTTTTCAGGTCATAACGTGGCTGCAAATCATCAACATAACCGGCGTAGCCTTTTGGCCCCTGCTGACCGGCAGGTGTCGCAAAGCCTTTCATTATTTTCTTAACGATGCCGTCATTGTTGATGGCATAATTAATGGCCTGACGAACACGCTGGTCTTTGAACGCGGGAACACGCTCCTGGTTCAACTGGAAACTGATGATACGGGTGCCACCAAGTGTTACCAGATCCGTATTGCCAGACCGCTTGATACGCTCATGATCGTTAGGCGGCACAGGGAAGATAAAGTCCACATCACCGGACAGCAGAGCGGCTACACGGGTTGGACCTTCTTTAATGGGGGTAAGCACAATTTCATCCACATTACCCGGCGATTGCTTATCCCAGTAACCAGCAAACCGTTGGAAATCGACACGCACGCCCTGCTCACGCTCGGTCACAATAAACGGCCCGGTACCAGAAGCATTTTTAGAGGCATAGGTATCGCCGTGCTTTTTCAGCAGCGACTTCTCCTGACCTGTGCTATCCAGACCTGCATAGAACTTGCTGTCCATCGGGAAGATATAGGTGGCAGAGTTCAATACCAGGGGGAATGCCTCTTTGGTCACCAGATCAAAGGTATGGTCGTCAATGACCTTCACGGCGGCAAAAGGCTCGAACACCGCTTTGAAATCCGGACTGCTGGCCAGTCGCTGAAAAGTCCATTGAACGTCGGCAGACGTCAGTGCATTACCGCTGTGGAATTTAACGCCTTTACGCAGGGTAAAGCGCATGGTCCTGTCATCAATACGCTGCCACTTTTCTGCCAGACGAGGCTCAAACTGAAGGTTGTCATCCCAGCGAACCAGTGGATCAAATACCAGGTGCGACAACTGCAGCGTGGCACCGGACAGCTGCTCATGCGGGTCCAGAGATACCGGATCGGAATCGTAGGCCATTTTTAAAGTAGCGGCCTGGGCCCCTACCGCCAATGATGCTGCCAGAATGGCTCCGGCCAGTCTTTTTATAGGTCTCTTAATAGAGAGCTTCATGGTTTTTTTCATCATTCCCCCATTACAGGTGTTTCACTTTTTAAAATTACTCAAGAACTATACCTAAGAATGCGCAGCAACACTGGCTTCAATATCCAACCCACTGCGGGACAGATGCTCAACCCTTGGCATCATATTGATCAGATGTCGGGTGTACTCATGGTGAGGATCACTGAAAATCCGATCGGTGTCCCCCACTTCAACCAGTGTTCCCATCTTCATCACACCAATGCGGTCACACATCTGCAGAATAACCGGCAGATCGTGGCTGATAAACAGCATGGTCAGGCCAAGCTCCTCCTGAAGGTCTTTTAACAGGTTGAGAATCTGAGCCTGTACCGATACGTCCAACGCCGAGGTCGGCTCGTCACAGATCAGGAATCTCGGGCGGGTTGCCAATGCCCTGGCAATGGAGATGCGCTGACGCTGGCCGCCGGAAAATTCATGGGGATACTTGACCCCGGCCCCACGACCAAGGCCAACGTGATCCAGCAGATCCGCCACGATACTATTGATCTGACGTTCAGATTCGGCCAGTTGATGAAAACGAATGGGCTCGGCAATGATGTCCTGCACCGTCATTCGAGCATTCATGCTGGAATAGGGATTTTGAAACACCATCTGAATCTGACGGCGAAATGGCTTACGCTGCTTTTCAGTCAGCCGGGTAATATCCTGACCGGCAAACTCAATCAATCCGGAGTCTGGTGGATAAAGACCGGCGATAATCCGGGCAATCGTTGACTTACCGGAACCGGACTCCCCCACCAGACCAAAGGTTTCACCGGCGCGCACCTCAAAAGACACCTGGTTGGATGCCTGAACGTAACGGCGATTTTTTTTCAGGAACGCAGACTGGGTTTCAAAACGAAGGTTAACGTCTTTCACGGTCAGCAGGGCACGGTCGCTTATCTCTGCATTCAATTCAGAAAGCTGCTCTTTCTGCCCCAGCCAGTGATTCTTCACATCAATATGACGCCCCTGTTCTTTTTCGATGTACTCAACCCTGGGAAAGCGGTGCAGTTTAATATCTGTTCTGGGCACGGCACTGATCAGGCTTTGGGTATAAGGGTGTTCCGGGCGACGTAGAATCTGTTCGGTGGAACCCAGTTCCACCAGGTCACCCATATACATAACAGCGACACGATCCGTCACATTGGCAATAACCCCCATATCGTGGGTGACCAGCAGGCAGCCAACGTCCCGCTCTTTACAGAGTTTGCGGATCAATTCGAGAATCTGATTCTGAATAGAGACATCAAGCGCCGTGGTGGGTTCATCGGCAATAATCAGCTCAGGGTCGCCGGACAGGGCAATGGCAATAACTACACGCTGTCGCATACCGCCGGAAAACTGGTGGGGGTATTGCCTGATACGGACTTCCGGCTCTGAAATGCCCACCGAGGTCAGCAGTTCAATTGACTTTTTACAGGCCGCAGCTTTATCAAGCCCCAGATTGACCATGATGGTTTCCACCATCTGGGTTTCAATGGTCAGAAGCGGGTTAAGAGACGTCATTGGGTCCTGGAAAATAAACCCGATACGACGACCACGGACCCGGCGAATGGCTTCGCCACTGAGACCACTGATGGCCTGGCCATCCAGCTTGATACTACCACCAGCCACCACACCGGGAGGGCTCAGCAAGTCAATGACCGCATTGCCAACGGTGGATTTACCGGCACCGGACTCACCGACAAGGCCCAGTATCTCCCCCTTTTCGAGGGTAAATGAAACCCCTTTAACAGCTACAGCAGTGCCATGACGAGATGGAAACTCAATGCGCAGCCCTTCTACTTCCAGTAAGGACATGCTTCCCCCTTGTAATGCTCAGTCCCGAACGTCAGAAGGTGAACCTCAGCTTCTGAAACTCGCAAGCCATGATGCAAATACGCTGTCGTATATAGGATAACAATGGTCCCCCCACAGAGGGCAGCGCAGTTTGACTTACGACAGATACAGACGATACGTGATACAGCTTATCCCCCATAACAGCCGTCACAAATTGAATAGAAGTTCAGGCCGGACTCATGGGTGACATGAGTGCATGGAGGTTATGTTATTAAGGCATTATTAATGCCAGAGTGCGTCGACAAATACATAAAACCATGTCGACTCATTTCGGAAAATAACTATAACGCCAGGACAGGAAAATAAAAAGCCCTGATTCGAAAATCGCTTACGAATCAGGGCTTTATTCATGAAAAACTGAAGAATTTTTATACAGCAGGAATTGTGACAGGCTTGAACCAGTTGCGACAGAGCTGCAAATAGATTCCGTATGGCCGCCCCATAATCAGCATCGCTCCTATCTGCCCTGCACAGGCAACCAGCAACTGCTCCAGATTGACACCTGTCGACAATAACAGCAAGGCATACAGCGGAATCTGAAACGACAGAAACGCCAGGGCATCCAGCAGCGTCATTTGCATAAACCCATTGCCGATAAACCGGCCACGACGAATCAGCCAGTCACGGTAAAGTCCATAAGCTCTTGCCGTTAACAGGTTAACGGGAACACTCATCAGACGGGATTGCAGTGACTGTTCAAAACTCAGCCCTGCCAGCAGTTCAACACTCATGCCAACCACAATACCAAAGGTAATCATGGCAAAAGTATCCGCCAACATATCCCGATTAAAAACCATCTCCCTCGCTCCTGAAACAAAAAGCCCTGATCGGGCAGAAAAAGCACAAAAAAATCCCTGCACCGATTCTGTGAAGGAAGAACCGGTCAATTCTTTTGAAATAAAATAGAATCCATCAGTCTGTTCAGGAGAAGGTTCTGAAGCCCCTTCCATAGGTAAAAACTGAGATCTGACGGGATAACTGATAAGCAGAAAACTGAACTAAAACGGTAGTATTCAGGCGGTAAAAAATATAGCTAGATACGACAAAAAACAATAGCCAATAAATCCATATTTAGATAATTTGCAGAATATAATTTCAAGATATCTCTTTTAAACAGGAATAGTTGCCAACAACAACCAACCTGATAACAAATGATCTACTCTTGAAATCATTTGTCAGGAGACAAGACCGTGACACGTGTCAATGCACTGTCCGCCAGACATCATTATTATTGAGCATGGATAAAAAGGCCTTTCCTATGCAAGAACAAATGATTCATTCACTCAAAGAAGTGAGAGAAAAGCAGCCGCTGGTTCACAACATCACCAACGATGTGGTCACCAACACCACAGCCAATGCCCTGCTGGCCATTGGTGCATCGCCGATCATGGCCCATGCCATTGAAGAAGTCGCTGATATGGTGAGCATTACCGGCAGCCTGCTGATCAATACTGGAACGCTGACCGGCTCCAGTCTGCAAAGTATGCTTCTGGCCACAGAAACGGCATTACAACTTGAAAAGCCCTGGATTCTCGACCCGGTCGGTGTCGGGGCAACACCCTTCCGGCTGACAGGCAATAAACAGTTGCTGGCCAACAAGCCATCCGTCGTACGGGGCAACGCCTCCGAGATCAAAGCCCTGTTTACCGGTGCCAATGAGGGGAAAGGCGTCGACAGCAGCAGTAGCAGTGAGTCTACCCTGGAATTTATTCAGGAAAAGGCCCGTGAACATCACCTGATTATCGCGGTAACCGGTGCTACCGATTATGTGACCGATGGCTACGACGTCTACAAAATCAATAATGGCCACCCGATGATGGCCAGAGTAACCGGCACCGGTTGTACGGCAACTGCCATCATCGGCGCATTTCTTGCGGTCTGCGATACACCACTGATTGCTGCCGTATCCGGCCTTACCTGTCTTGGCATTGCCGGCGAACTGGCCAGTATGGATTGCCCCGGCCCTGGCTCCCTGCAACTGCGCATACTGGATGAGCTGTACTTGCTGGACCGGGCCACCATTGAGAAATTTGAAAAAGTGAGCAATATGAGAAGGAGCTGTCATTGAGTCTGCTGTCATCTATTAGACCTCCTCTGCCCGGTATTAACCTGCGGGAGAGATTCAAAAAACCAGGTATTGAGTTACTGGGCCTGCCGGTCAGGCTGTTGCCATCAGCCATGGTGAACAAGCCGCTGACCAAAGCCATCAACCACATCTTCCATACGCCAATAGAAGAAGGCGATTTTGATTTTCTGGAAAATCGCTGCCTGAAAATCCATATTACCGATCTCGACATCAGCTTCTTTATCAGTTTCGATGGCAGTCAGCTGACCGCTACCGGCCCACGACACTTTGATGTTGAATTCCGGGGAGACAGCAAATCTTTCCTGAAACTGGCCGGCCGACAGGAAGACCCGGATACCCTGTTCTTTCAACGCAGCCTGATGATTGAGGGTGACACTGAGCTGGGGCTTGGAGTAAAAAACCTGCTGGATAGCCTGGAGCTGGAACAGTTGCCGATTCCTGTGCAGCAACTGGCGCGAGTGGGGCAGCAATTGCAGAGAAAAAAAGTCTGACGCAGTGGGCAGTTGGCAGTGCCTATTAAAATCCACTGTCCAAAAAGCACAATAAAAGCTTTGCTTTCCGGCAATGTTGCTGTTTGCCGGGGAGCCTCTGCCTTGCCGAAGTGTTTACAATCCCGCAACCATTTCGATAGTAAAACTCTATGGCAATATAAAGCCTGTCGTCAGACAACCGGTTCAGTTCGAATAAAAACATAATGTATGTAAGAAAAACGCTCAAAAAACAGAACGCAAAAATTTGAATTTCAGAACTTGGATCAAGCGCTTGATAAAAAAGA
The DNA here is from genome assembly GCF_049310245.1 of Endozoicomonas sp. ALB115. Taxonomy (NCBI): domain Bacteria; kingdom Pseudomonadati; phylum Pseudomonadota; class Gammaproteobacteria; order Oceanospirillales; family Endozoicomonadaceae; genus Endozoicomonas; species Endozoicomonas sp. ALB115. Next base: position 35,845 of record NZ_JBLYZG010000027.1, read on the forward strand.
CAATATGCTTTTCAAAACCAAAGAGAATGCATGATTTCGTCATTGGCTTATTGATTAATAGGATTGAGTTTGGCATTAATATTCACGGGATATAAGAGGTTTAGCCCATTATACAATGACAACTAAATTTGAGATTGACATGACAGACACAATAATAAAAAAAATCCTCTGGACAGCACTGACATTTAGCGTTCTATTGAGCACACAGGCCAATGCAGCCTGTATGTTCTGGCAAGACTGTGACGCCTACAAAACCAAATACCCTATTGTTCTGGTGCATGGTGTGGCCGGGTTCGACTCCATTCTGGGCATTGATTACTTTTACGGTGTTCACAATGCTCTCAAGGAGAGAGGTGCCGAAGTCTACAGCCCCAACCTCTCTGCCTGGGAAGACGCCTATGTCAGGGGAGAGCAGCTTGTGACCTATCTGGAAGATTTACAAGCCGCCACCGGTGCCGAAAAATTCAATTTGACAGGGCACAGCCTTGGTGGACCCACTATCCGTTACGCAGCGGGTGTCAGGCCTGACCTAGTAGCCTCTGTAACCACCATAAACGCCGTCAACTTTGGCTCGGAGTTTGCCGATGTGGCCCGGGGCCTGGTTCCGATGGGTGGGAACACAGAAGCTTTTATAGCTCAGGCTCTTGAGCTGATGGGTCAAATAACCGACTTTCTTGCTGGCAACCCTGAGAATCCGCAGGATGCCCTGGACTCGATCACATTCTTGACGACAGCCGGTGCGGCAGAGTTCAACAAAAAGTTTCCCGACGGCATGCCATCCTCATCTTGTGGCCAGGGTGCCCAGGAAGTGAATGGAGTGCATTATTACTCCTGGGGAGGCAATGATGCCGCAACCAACGTTTTTGATATTTCAGACGCCTTCCTGATGCTGACCAGCACAGGCATCAGCGGCAACAATGATGATGGCCTGGTCGGCCAATGCAGTCAGCACTGGGGTAAAGTCATTGGCACTGATTACAGCCTGAATCATTTGGATGCTATCAATCATCTTTTTGGTATTCACCATCTTTTTGAAACCGATCCGGTTACCCTTTATGAAAACCACGCTGTACGCTTGAAAACAGCAGGCTTATAAAAGCAAGGTGTCATCAGTTGGAGAAGGTCTATGAAAGGTCTTCTCCAAACGGTACAGGCAGATAATTCATGAAAGCATCACGACGCAGACAACTCAAAATATCCTGTTTTATCTGTTTCTTGTTTTGTATTGGCGTAATCGTCTATAAACAAATCGCTGAAACAGATAGTCAGCCTGAGGCAGCCCAACCTGTTATCTCTGACCAGTCCTCACCCAATGCTCTGGAAAAGACATCATCAAATAGTTCAGCGGTTTATATGTCCAGCTTCGGAACCTTGCCCGATACACTTCAAGACACCAAGGTTATGGGACGTCTGGCTGTAGACGATAATGGACACCTGATCATTGCCAGTGATATCAGGCAGATCTTCGACTACTTTCTCTCTGCCGTAGAAGAGGAACCGATTGAAACCATTCTTGGCAGAATCAATGAATACCTGACGAACTCACTGACTGAACCGGCACTGTCTGAGGCCAGGGCGATTCTGAACAGTTATATCGACTTAAAACTCGCCTTGTACCGGTTGAAGCTGGAACGCTCTCCCTCTCTTCAGGCATTAGCGGCGGATGGTATCGAATTTGATAAAACGCTCTATCTTTCTTTGCTAGAAGCGCAATTTTCAGACATCGACCGACTGAAATCCATCTATTTGACCAGAGAGGTCCGTGAAGCTTTCTATGGCAAGGAAGAACGATACGATCAATATACCTTTGCCAAAATGAACGTATTGAACGATGGCTCCCTCAGCGATCAGGAAAAGCAGTATCAACTTGAGCAGATTGACGCAAGTGCCCCACAGGAAATGATCGAAGCCAGAAGGGAGGTTCAGATCATTGATGAATTACATCGCAGAACAGCGGATTTAAAGCAGGCCGGAGCTGACGAAAGTGAAATTCGATCCCTCAAAATAGAGATGTTTGGCTACGAGGCAGCAGAGCGTTTTGAGCAGCTGGAAAAAGACCGGGCTGTCTGGCAGTCCCGGATCGACCAGTACCTGGTTCAGAGAAATCATATCCTGTCAGCAGAAGGTTTAAGTCAGGAGGATCAGCAAGAGCAGATAGAAACCCTCAAAGAGTCGCTCTTTGAGGCCAGAGAGCAACTCCGGGTCGAAGTCTATGAACGACAAAAAACAGGTGCCTGATGCAGGCCAGCAGCTCAATTAAGGAATCAGATTTTACCATAGTCTCTGAGAATCAGAGGCTATAGAAAGAATGGTTATGCTCCTGTGGACTCGTTCCCACGCAGAGCATGGGAACGAGGGTGTAAACCCTGTGACTCCGCCCCCCCTTGGCAATTGCCACGAAACAAGTTCTGCATTTACCTGAAATTTGTGAAGGTCACTCCCCGCAAAAGCACAAGCAGCCTGTCTCTTTCGGCCAACAGCCAACGCCTATTAAAATCCACTCCCCAAAACGCACCCCCCCCCAGCAAAGTTACTATTTGCCGGGAAACCTCTACCTTGCCAAAGTATCTACATCGTATACACTGGTATATTTACACAGCAGATATGGAGGGACAATGCGAACAGAATCCACCATCAAACGCTGGGGCAACGGCCTGGCCCTGCGGATCAGCGGACCGATGCGGGATATTCCCGGTTTTGAAGAAGGTATGGGGGTTGAGGTTGAGATCCATGCCGATGGGTTGTTTATCCGCCGCAAGGTGCCCGCCGGTCCGCTCCCTTATTCAGAACAGGAGCTGGTCGCCAGCCTGAAGGAGACCCTGGCAGACAATAAAGTCAGCGACTGGCTGGAAGATACACGGCCAGGTGAGGAGGACTTTTGATGGCCTCCTCAAGTTCCGGGGTTTACATACCCGAGAGGGGTGACATTGTCCTGCTTGATTTCCATCCGGGCAAGGGGGGCGAAATTGGCAAGCGCCGACCGGCACTGGTGCTCTCTTCGCGCCTCTATAACAAGGCCATTGGCCAGGCCATTTGTATTCCCATCAGCTCCCGGGGTAAAAAACGGCCCGCCAATGTGGAGATTTGCGGCCTGGATATAGAGCCATCCTTCGCTATTCCGGGGCTGATTCGTACCCTGGACTGGCAGCATCGCCGGGCTGAACGGGTTGGTCATGTAGATGCAGCCGTTTATAAAGAAGCGATCCTGAAGCTACTTCCCCTGATTGGCGCTGAAACATTCCTTGATTAACCGCCAGACAAACATTCTCAGGCTTCGCCTGTCACAATCAAAATCTGCCCCCGCAAACCTCGTCAGTCTGGGATAAAGTTGAGCAATCTTGTCCTCAAAGATCGCGAGAAGGAGGTAAAAATGATGTTACCGCACTCGGAGCCAGAAACAATTTAAGGCGTACTTTGACGTAACGCCTTGTGGAAACCGCTCAGGTTTTATGAAAAAACACAGACGGTGAAATCTTGAATCGCTCGGACAGAGCCTGAATATGATCTCTGGTCAGGTTTCTTGAGCCGTTTAAGATCATCGATACCAGGCTTTTACTGCCTAATTCGGTTTTAAGATCATCTGCCTTTAAGTGGTACTGATCCATCAAAGTCCGAAGAATAGCGACACCATCATCAAGTGCTTCGATGCGTCGGTTAAACTCAGAAAACTCTGCGGATTCTTTTTCCCATTTTTCAATAGCGATAGAAAGCACCTCAATCAATGGCAGGTATCGGTCATAATCTTCAATCAGTTCATCCATTAATTCCAGAGCTTGCTCATACTCAGACTCATTGTGGATGCGACTGATGAAACGAGCCTCTGCAAAAAAGTCCACTGCCTTTTCTTTTAAATTGGCGTATCTCATGAACCGGCCTCCTTTAGGTACTTTTTGCATAACTTGTCGTACTCTGAATGAGGGACAATATGCTTCACGTACATTCGGTTATCTCTAAATTCGATAAAGGCAATGAGTCGCAGGTTATTACCACCAATATCAATAATCCACCACTTGTCCTTGTATTTAAAATTATCCAGGCTTGGAAACAGGGCCTTCAATGCTTGCGGGCTGCTAAAGTCACCGTTTCGCAATGCTTTATAAGCGGCATCAATGGCAGCTGCATTGTTAGGGTATTTCTTGGCCGCGTCGTGAAACGGCTTCCTGGAGATAACGTGCATAGTGGTCTCAAAATTTACTTATTGTGAACTTTAGCATAGGGTTGATTTGTTTACAAATTGTGAATATTGCCTTTATATGCAGGGAAGCCATATTGCAATTGATGACAATCGAGGTCGTTTTCAAGTGACAATACAGGGTTGGCCAAGCGAATGATACCGCCTCTGACATCGTTGCCTTAGGAGTTGCCTGGAAATAACTTCCCTATTTTCATTGCCTGACTCCGTTCGGACAGAGCTTGTCGAAGTTCGGTGGCACGACCCTTCGATACTTCGACAAGCTCAGCACTCAGGGTGAACGGAAATCGGGAACTTATTAAAAGACAATTCCTTATGAGCAAACTGACGCTAACCGTTACCCCTGAAGTCATCAGACAAGCCAAAATATATGGCGCAAGCCAGCAGCAAAGCTTATCCAGGCTGGTTGAAAATTTTCTGAAAACCCTGCCCGAAGAGCCGGACACAGGCAAAGTTAGACCCGAAAAACAACTAACCGGCCGCAATGCGGAGCTGGCAGGCATTATCAGCGAAAAAGAGCTGATTTTTAATTATTACCTGAAACTATGAAAACAGGAAAGACCTGAAATAAACAATATATATAATTGGTAGTTTATCCACTACTCTCTTACTTAACTTTCTACCGTGCACCATCCATTTGTTCGCTAATCGTCGTTTTTACATAAGTCATTCGTCATTCATTTTTCGTTTTTTAAACCGTGATTGAACGCTTTGCAAACTTTCCCCGGTATTTGAGGTGTAAGCAATGAGTCGTATGTCTATTACATCAGGCAAAAAGGCCCTGGTCCTGGCTATCAGTTCGGTGCTGGCTGGATGGGTTGGCAGTAATGGCTCGTATGCCGATGGTTTAGACGATTGGCCTCCTAAACAAGCGGTACCAATCAGTGGTAATGAAGAAAAAACTGTGCCAGCCGGGATAATCACGATAAAAGATACTTGCGATGGGGGTAGCAGTCAGTCAGCATGCAACATTTCAATGACCGGTGGCACACTGACAATCCCGTCTAATGCCACTATCAAGGTAGAGGGAACAGGGGATGCAAGTATTGTCAGTAAAACTGGCAATAATACAATTACTAATGAAGGAAAGGTGAGTGTAGTTAAAGATGCTACGGGCGTACGATTAAAAGCTGACAAATTAACCATAGGTGGTGGCGGTGAGATTGATGCATTTTCGGGTGCGGACGATACCACCGGCGTTGTCATTGAGGGCGGCGAGCTGACAAACTCCAGCACGGTAAAGGGTTCTAATTCTAAAGCAGCTATTAAAATTGAGGGTGGCACGCTGATAAACTCCGGCAGCATAGAGAGCTCTGCAGCAGCTATAGAAATCACTGGAGCAGCTACCGCTACCTTTAATACGGGATCTACTGTTAAGGGATTACATGCCTCTGCACCCGTGGCGATTGATGCATCAGCCGCAACAGGAAAGGTCACCGTTAATATCAATGAGGGTACGTTTACTGGGGATATAAAGGGCAATGCCGGGAAAGACAATGAGCTGAACATTAAAAAAACTGGCGACGGCATCAAGAACAATATCAGTGGTTTTGAAACTATCAATATCACCGGCACGGGCTGGACAGCCCAGGGGCATGTATCCGGTGCAAACAAGTTGAACACCAACAGCGCGATCGAAGACCTTTATGTCAGTAAAAAAGATTCAGACTTAGTGACGAGCGCTGATCCTGATACCCTTAGAATTAAAATGGCATCTGAAACTCTGGCGATTGAAACCGATACCGCCAGCGGTGCTGACAGCAAAGTCAAAAATCTGCATATACTCGATGCTACACATCTCAACTTAAGCGACGGTAACAGCTCGTCGCCTGGCCCCGCTACAGTTGACACAATCACTGTTGGCGGCACTGCTGGCTGGCAGGTTGATGGTGTGGCTAAAGGTGTAACCGAAGTCAACACCACCGGCACCGTTGGCAAACTTTACGTCGATGATAAAGAGGCTAGTGAACTAAGCAGTATTCAAAGTGCTGCCGGTTTGCTGAAGGTAGGATCTGAAAACCTGAAGATTACCACCAATAGTCCTGGCACAATAGAACACCTACATATACTGGGCGCTAAACAGCTCACCTTTGGTGAAACATCCTCTGGCTCCGCCTCGGTCGGGCAAATCAATGTTGGCCCTACCGCTGCCTGGACAACCGCTGGTAAGGCTGAAAATGTAAGCGTAGTCAAAACCACTGGCACCATTGAAAATCTCTATATCATCGAAAACGAAACGCCAGTCAGTGCTGCTGGTTCTTTATGGGTGAAATCTAAGTCTGACGGTCTAACAATCGCTACCAATATAAGCGGTGGTGCCGAAGGTAAAATCAGCAACCTGCACATACTCAGTGCTAAAAACAAGCTCACACTAAGCGATGACGAAGCAAATTATCAGTCCGGCTTTGCCACAGTTGACAAGATCATTGTTGGCGAAGAAGTTGGCAAACCAGATGGCGATAACTTGGATGTTGACGGTTTTGCCAGCGGAGTAACCAAACTCAACACCGTCGGCATTATTAATCTTAATGTTTATGATAAGAACCCTGAGACAAGTGGTGGTAGTAATGGGAGTGATACGCTCAAGGTCATCTCTGAAAAACTGGCGATTGTTACCGACATCGCCAAAAACCCTAACAGCAAAATCGAGAACCTGCATATACTCGGCGCTACACAGCTAAACTTAAGCGACAGCGTTAATGAATTTGGCCCCGCCGCAGTTGAACAAATCACTGTTGGCGATACCGCTGGCTGGCAAGTCAACGGCCTGGCCAAAGGAGTCAGCGCAGTCAACACCCGCAGTACCATTAACAATCTTTATGTCCGAGGCAATGCTGCTGTACCAAGTGCCATTACAGACAAAGAAAAAGACAACACTGTCGGTTCTTTGCAGGTAATGTCTGACCAGCTGGCGATTGTTACCGATACCGCCAGCGGGGCTGAAGGCAAAATCAACGACCTGCATATATTGGGTGCCACAAAGCTAACAGGAACGGCCCCTGCTATTGAAAATATTCAAGTCTATAGCGCTGAAGATTGGAAACTGCTCCCTGTTTTGAGTGGCGTTAAAAACATCACTGCCAAAATGCCTGCATCTGCATCAGGGGCTTCAAGTGTCCCAACATTTATTAGTGCTATTTCTTTGAGATCCGATGCAACAAATTTAAATGATTCTGATGCAAAGACTCTAAGTATCAAAGCTCTCAAATCCGATACAAACCACCCCAATATCACTGCAGATAAGCTCGGGCTAATAGAAAAACTGACCATCGGTAAAGAAGCAGGGATTGGCGATATCTCCAATGTGAAAAATATCGAAATAGCTACAGCTTCAGCTGATCCTGATTGGCAGGTCGGTTTGGTAAACAATGCCTCTGAAATTACTGTCACTAACAGCACCGTTAACAATCTTTCTGTCAACGTTAGCGGCGCTAATGTACCTGTTGGCAATCAAAGAAGTGCTGTCGGTTCTTTGCAGGTCAGGTCTGACGCACTGAAGATTGCTACCACCGGTTCTGGCAAAATCGACAATCTGCATATATTGGGTGGCACAGAGCTACAAGGATCGGGCCCTGTTGCTATTAAAAATTTAGAAGTCAATAGTGCTGACAGTTGGAAACTGCTCCCTTATCTGAGTGGCGTTGAAAAAATCACTGCCAAAATGCCTGCATCTGCATCAGGGGCTTCAAGTGTCCCAACAGTTATTAGTGCTATTTCTTTGGTGGGGGCCAATGCAAAAGATTTAACTAAGGATGCAAAGACTTTGAGTATCGTAGCTCCCAAGTCCCCTGCAACCTCTCCCCAGGTCACCGCAGATAAGCTCGGGCTAATAGAAAAACTGACCATCGGTAAAGCAGCAGGGATTGGCGATATCTCCAATGTGAAAAATATCGAAATAAATTCAGCTACTACTGATTGGCAGGCCGGTTTGGTAAAAAATGCCTCTAAAATTACCGCCACCAGCACCATTGAACATCTTCACGTCGACGATAGTAAAGCTAAAGAATTAAGTGCCATTGACAAAGCTGACGGACGACTGAAGGCAGGATCTGACAATCTGACGATTGTCGCAAATGCAAGCGATAAGTCCGCGAGCAAAATCAACAACCTGCATATACACGGTGCTGCACAGCTCAATATCAGCGATGGGAAAGACCAGCCCGGCCCCGCCTCGGTTGATAAAATCATTGTTGGCAAAACCGATGGCTGGAAAGTCAGGGGTTTGGCCAAAGCTAGTAACGTCGAAACCACAGGTACCATTAAGCATCTTTATGTCGGTACCCAAGACCACAAGCTAAGTGCGAGTGCAATTGAAGACACTGCTTCTTTGCGGGTGGTGCAGTCTGGCGAACTGAATATCAAAACTGATAAAAACGGCGACGCTGACGGCAAAATTGACAAGTTGCATATATTGGGTGGTACAACGCTGAAAGGCACAGATCTTGTTATTAACAATATTGAAGTCAATAGCACTGACGATTGGAAATTGCTCTCAGCTCTGAGTGGCATGAAATCCATCACTGCCAAAAAGCCTGCATCAGGAGAGGATTCAGGTAACCAGGAAGTTATTAGTGCGATTACTTTACAAGGGTCTGGTGCGACAAAGCCACCAGAAAACGTTTCAAAGACTTTAAATATTAATACTCCCAACTCCATTCAGATCAGCGCAGATGAGTCCGGGCTAATAAAAACTCTGACCATCGGTGATGCAGCCGCGGCTGGCACTATCTCAAATGTGAAACAGATTAAGATCAATTCACCTAATTCTGATTGGCAGGTCGGTTTGTTAAAAAACCCTTCTCGAATTACTGTTGATGATGCTGTCAAGGCAAACCCCATAACCATAAAAGGTCCCGGTAGCCCCGCCTCCAGGGGCAGCTCTGGCTCGACGAAGGGTGTCTTGAACGTAGCGTTTGACCAACTGGCGGATGATTTCTTTCACATTACAGGCAGCAAAGCTATTAGCAGCATTGATTTTTCCCATTCCAGCGAGCGCCCCAGTCTCAAGTTTACGCCAACAGAGAGCATGACGTTTGACAACATAAAAGGTAACCCCGCAAAACAAGATACCCTTGTATTTACGGGAAGTGTAGGATTTTCTGATGATAAGAATAAGAAGATGCCTGCAGGCTTTATCGGCATTGAGTACGGCTATATGCCTGACTCTGTTCCTGTTAACCTGAAAAGGCTTGAATTGTCGTCTATTGACCAGTATTCCACAATCAAAGCTGTCAAAAAAGGGTCTGAAGACAGTGAAGCACTGAACATTCCATTTGATACTGGCATGCCGACAGCGTTTTATCTGAAAACCGCCGACGATACGCACTACTCCATCGACTTCAGCTCTACTGACCGCCCCACCACGACCTTTGAAATTGCTAAAGGTCTGGTTACCGAACTCAAGAATAACAGCAGTAAAAATGACCAGTTAGTAATCCGTGGTGGTATTTTAGAGGGAGATATTGACAGCATCAGCTCTCTGGCCATAGCCGGTGGAGAGGACGATGCCGGTGCCGGGGACTGGAAGGCATCTGGAACGTTCAGCAATCTGAATAGTGTCAATGTCCTTGATAAAGGGGTATTAACCACACTGAATGTTGCCGGGTCAGCCAACCATGACGCATCAGGCCAGACCCTGAATGTAACCACTGCCAGTAATCAGCCACTGCCGGTTACGGTGGCCAAAGACGGCCAACTTAACACTTTGAATATCAATGATGGTGCCAGCCTGGCAGCAGTGAAACTGCAGGGAGCTACCACCATTCACATTGCCGAGAAGGCTAATTGGCAGGCAGGTTCGGTGACGGATGCTGGCACCATTCAGGCACCAACCCATGAGTTGACCCTGGTCAAGTTGGGTAAGGATTTAACTGGTCCGGTGAATCAGCAGAACCTGGTGTTAAATACCCTGAGCCATCCAATATCGATAACCGCAAAAGGGATCAATACGCTGGAACTGGCCAGTGGTGCAAAACTGGGAACTGCCAACGGTGTCAAACAACTGAACATCACCGGTACTGGCTGGTCAGCGAAGGAATGGTTATCCGAGGTAACCACTGTGCAAACCTCCACTGCCATCTCAGACCTTTCGGTCACCAGTAAATCAGCGGCTTCAAGTGCTGTTCAAGACAACGCTGCCGGTTCGCTGAAGGTGAAGTCTGACAAACTGGCAATTGCCACCGATACCGCCAGCGGCGCTAACGGAAAAATCGACCACCTGCAGATACTCGGTGCTACAGAGCTCAGCTTAAGCAATGGTGTGAACAAACCTGGCCCCGCCGTGGTGGACAAGATCACTGTTGGCGATGCCACTGGCTGGAAAGTTAACGGATTTGCCAGCAAAGTCAGCGCAGTCAACACCAAAAGTACCATTAACAATCTTTATGTCCACGATGGCAATGCTGTTATACCAAGTGCCATTAAAGACAGCGCTGCCGGTTCTTTGCAGGTAATGTCTGGCGAGTCGGCGATTGATATTAATACTGTCGGGGCTCAAGGTATAATCGACCACCTGCATATACTCGGTGCTACCCAGCTCAACTTAAGCGACAGCGTTAAAAAACCTGGCCTCGCCGCAGTTGACAAAATCACCGTTGGCGATACCGCTGGCTGGCAAGTTAATGGCTTTGCCAACAAAGTCAGCGCACTCACCACCGATGGTAACGTCAACCACCTTTATGTGAACGATACCAGCGCTGTTGTACCAAGTACCATTAAAGACAGTCCTGTCGGTTCTTTGCAGGTGAGGTCTGACGCGCTGGCGATTACCACCACTAAGACTGGTGCTGCTGCTGGCAAAATCGACCAACTGCATATATTGGGTGGTACAAAGCTAACAGTATCAGCTTCTGTTATTAACAATATTGAAGTCAACAGCGCTGACGATTGGGAACTGCTCTCAGCTATGAGTGGCGTGCAAAGCATCACTGCCAAAAAGCCGGCATCAGGGAACCAGGCAGTTATTAGTGGTATTTCTTTGGTAGGAGCTAATGCAGGAAAGCCAGGCCAGCCAAAGACTTTAAATATTAACGCCCCCAAGTCTGATAACCCAATTCAGATCAGTGCAGATGAGTCCGGGCTAATAGAAAAACTGACCATCGATAAATCAGATAAATCAGCGGTGATTGGCGCTATCACCAATGTGAACAATATTGACATAAAATCCGATGATTGGCAGGTGGGTTTGGTGACTGATGCTGACCAAATTAAGGCAGTAAACCTTAAATCAGTCATGGTAGGTAAGGAATTACCCACCGATTCGGTGAAGCAGCAAAGCCTGGTGTTAAATACCCCGAGCCGCAAGGTATCGTTAAAAGCACAAGGTATCGATACGCTGGAACTGGCCAAGGGTGCAAGACTGGCAACGGCCGACGCAGTTCATCATCTGAAAATTACTGATAATGACTGGTCAGCAACTGGAGTGGTTACCATGGAAGGCGATAAGGCCAGCATTGATATTATGGAGGGAATTAGCGTTGGTGCCATTGGCACGATTGGCACGATTGGCAAAGATGTTCAGGTTGCGGCGAAAAAAGCTGATGCTGTAGCGCCGCCATCATCGCTGAAGATTGCCTTTAACCCAACTGAATCTAAAACACTGAAAGTAACTAGCAGCGGTAATATAAAGGGCAATATTGATTTCACCGGGGTATCCGAAAACGCAACAGTAACCCTTGAGCAAACAGGCGGTATGATAGAAGGCGATATCACCGGTGTGAGTGATATTATGATCAGCGGTACCGATGAGTTAAAAGGCTCTATCCAGGGCAAGGTAAACCTGGAAATTGTTAAAGGCGGTAAACTGAAAATCAACAAAGAAGTCAATGTCGGGGGCGGCCGTTACCATCAGGTTGGCGATTTGGAGATGGATGCCAATGCAGATCCCGTTCATCCACTGGTCAATGCAGACAGCATTGACATTGAACCTGATGCCCGGGTGGTTGCGCAGCTGAACGAAGTAAATGATACAGATAACACGCTGTTGATGACCTCCAATAAACCCATTAACCGGGCCGTTACTCTGGTTATTGAGAATGAGCAGTATGACCACTTTACCGCCAAGCTGAGTAAAGATAAAAAGCGTATGGAGGTTGCCAGAGAACCTATGGGCAACCATGTCAGTAAACTGGCGACAGCCGGTGGGGCACCCGCGTCTGCTGCCAGAGCCCTGAAAGTTGCCGCTGACAAAAAAGCGGCGGTGGGCGATGACAAACTCAACACATTTGTAGTCCCTCTTGCCAAAACCTCCGACCAGGCTGCCCAACTTGCCAGACAGCTCACCCCGGATAACACCGCCAGTGCCGTCAGTGCCGCCCAGGGCGCACAGCGAATGTCCGGTAAAGCCATTGAGACCCGCACTACCAGCATCCGCACCGGCATCAGCAGTGGCGATATGATGGAGTCCGGCGGGTTCTGGATTCAGTATGCCTATAACGATGCCACCCAGGATGAACATGACGGTGTTTTTGGCTTTGATGCCAAAACCAATGGCTTTACCTTGGGGGTGGATACCGAACTGGATGATATGACCGATGTGGGGCTGGCCTATACCTACGCTAAAACAGATATCAGTGGTAAAGGCTCTGGCGGCAGCATGGATTCCAAAAATCATATTTTCAGCCTGTACGGTGCCTTTACCCAGGATGAGATGTTCCTGGATGGCCAGCTCAGCTACTCCTCTGGTGATAATGACGCACGGCGCTCCGTCGTTGGTAATGCAGTTAAGGCTAGCTATGACACCAAAAGCTGGGGCATCAGCCTGACAGCTGGCTATACCATGCCCATGGATGATGACTGGAGCTGGCAACCACTCGGTGCCTTTAACTACTACCGTATAGAGACTGATGATTATTCAGAATCCGCTGCTCTTAATCACCTGGCATACGACAATGTTAAAAATGACAATTACTCTATTTTAGAGCTTGGTGTCGGGGTTAAGTTAATGGGCGATATCTACATGGATGATATGGTATTCCAGCCAGCCTTCAAACTGATGGCCTTCCACGACTTTAAGGATGACCCGGTGACCATGACCGCTCACTATGCTGCCGGAGGCGATAGCTTTGTCGTACACGGTGCCAAGCGTGACGATAACCGCTTCCAGTTTGCCGCTTCGGTGGATATGGAGTTGGATAGTAATATGACGCTGTCGTTCAACTACAGCCATGACTGGATGGATAACTTCAAGTCCGATGGGTTTATCGCCCGGCTGCGGTATGACTTTTAGCAGGAGGAGTAATATTTCAGGCTAACGGTTATGTGTGCAAAGTGCTTATAGAGTGTGTACAGAGTTGCCTCCCTTTTCGGGAGGCTTTTTTTTGCAGAGAAAACCGAGAAAAGCGGAGTCAAGCCCTGATTCTTGACACCTGCCGGTCATTTATACTGTCGGCTATAGTTTCAGGCGGGTGAGAAGGTGATGTTCAGTTTGTGCCCGGTCGCTTCGGCGTATTTTTTCAACATGCCCAGGCTGGGCAAGGTTTTACTGTTGGCACTTTCAAGACGGCAGATGCTGGTTTTCTGGGTGCCTATTACCTGGGCAATTTCTTCCTGGGTCATCCCTGCCTCCTGCCGCATGCGGATCAGTTCGCGACGAAGCGCGAAGAACTCTGCCTTTTCGGCCATGGCGGCTTGGACATCATCACGTTCAAGCATTTTATCCCGAAACGCTTTATAACTTGAGTTTGCCATGCTGTACCTCCCTCATTCGCTGGTAGCCAAGCCCTAACTCTCTCTTTGGAGTCTTTTGTGTTTTTTCTGGAAAACATGCAAAAGGCAGTTTACCCATGTCCTTAGCAACCCGGTCACTGTAGAAGTGGATTTGCCACGTCGTTTGTTTCATAAACACAGGTTAGCAATATTGTTAACTTTTATCAATGCGGTGATGTCAACATCGTTCAGGGAAGCTGCCCGAGAGTTGCCCTATGCGGCAACAGCTCCTGCGCTGCTCAGGCAAGTCCAAAAAAACTGTAGTCTTGCGGTTATGAGATGTACGCTCTATATTTATGAGCGTACACACCTTCAGGATTTTGTGTTATGTCTACGCAACAAGAACCAAAACAGAGTAACCAGGGGGTAACCCTGACTCAGCTTCGCAAGAATATCTATCAGCTTGTCGATGAAGTGATCGCCAGTGGTAAGCCATTAACCATTGAACGGGGGGGAACTCTGCTAAAACTGGATGTTGTCACCAGAGCTTCATCAAAACTTGGAAATCTTAAGGTCCGCAACACCTTGCTGCCTGATGGTCCTGATACGGCAGAAGGTCTTGAGGAAGCGATCACCCACCAGTGGGAGCCAGATAATGGTTTTGATTGATACGCATATTGCGGTCTTTCTGCACAGTGGTGATTTGGGCAAGGTTTCCCCGCAGGCTCAGGAGCAGCTTGAACATCATGATATTGTTTTGCCGGAACTGGCCAGGCTGGAGCTTCAGTATTTGCATGAGATTGGCCGGATTGCCTATACCCCTGCCGAGATAGTGGCGGATTTGTATGGTGATGTGGGCATGGTTTGTTCAAAAACGCCCACCGCAGGACTGGTGCAATCGGCTATGGGTATTCACTGGACTCGGGACGTTTTTGACCGGCTGATTGCCGCTGATGCCATTTTTTGCGATTGCCCGTTGATTACCCGTGATCAGCGTATCATTGAGCATTTACCTCAGGCGTTCAGTGCCCGCTACTGAGCAGACTTTAATGGGGGTTCTATCATTGCTCCCTGTTACTCAATGGGTTATGCCGGGCTTTCCTGACCAATAGCCATTACATTGTTGAATGTCCGAAGTCATGACCTTACTCCCCAACGCCATTGCCTGCGCCAGTTCATCAGCCACTTTCAGAATATCTTCCGAATGCCCGGAAAGACGCATGGCCTTCACTCCGGCACTGGCCATCACCTGCCACTGATCCAGAATATTATGACAACTGCCAGACAGTGTCTGAATACCGTTGATGGTAAACAGCGCATCACCTTCCCGGGTCGCCAGGGGAATACCTGCTGATGACTTAATACAGCTGAACTCGCAGCTGTCTTTGCTCAGCTCATGGGTTCGGGCGGTAAAACAGCGGGCCGAGTAGGCCAGTGGCAGGTAGCCATAGCTGAATACCTCGGTTTCCAGATCATCAATGCCCAGCTCTGGCAAGCGCCCCATAATCAACTTAAGGTGCTCAAAAGAGAGTTCAACCGGCAAAACCCAGCGTTTTAAACCGGTACCATGCAGAACCTGCAATGCTTCAGCACTGTACAGATTCACCGAAGGACCGGTAATAAAAGGGACGCCCGCTTTTGATAGATAGTGGACAGCGGCCATATCGTTGGCTTCTACAGTAAAGTCTCCGTTCTCACAGACCTTGCTCACCTGAGCCAGTTCAGACTCAGCTTCAATCAGCGTCAGTGTCGATAGAACGACTTCTTTGCCTTTAGACTGCAATAACCTGGCAATGGCTAACCAGTCATCCAACTTCAGCTCACGTCTTTTCGAGCATACGACTTCTCCCAGGTAGACTCGTTCAAAGGCGGACTCGGCTACTTTCTCGTAAAACGCCATAACGTCTTGTTTAGGCCAGAAGAACAGTAATGGGCCAAGGGTGATTTGCATAGTTTATTCCCTGTCTGCGCCGGGCGTTACCCGAAAACGCGATCTGCCAGCCACAAAGAAAGCAAAGCATGTAAACCTTTATGGCTCGTGTCTTTGTGGTTTAAATCAAAAGAGAGTGTCAAGCAGCTAACATCACTGCCAGGGGCGATTATAGGCACCCAGTGTAGTCTGGCTACCTTCAGACAAACGGGAAAGGCCAGCCATCCAGCGTTCATTGGTGGTAAAACGATCTGGATTGACCTGGTAATGGTCCAGCGCTTCCCGCCAGATTCTCACCACTTCGGCAACATAGGCCGGGCTTCGCTGGCGGCCCTCAATTTTCACCGCACTGATGCCAGACTGATACAGCTGAGGGATCAGATCCAGGGTATTGAGGCTGGTAGGCTCTTCAATGGCATGACTGACCTGATCATTCACCGTAAAGCGCCCCTTGCAGAGGGTTGGATAACCGGCCTGCTCGTGGTGATCAAAACGGTCGATCAACAAACCTCCCAGTCGGGTTTCCATCCCATTGGCCGTTGTCTGCCAGCGCACAGCGGATGCCGGAGAACAGGCACCGGCGGTATTGGGCGATTCCCCTGTCACATAAGAAGAGAGAATGCAGCGCCCTTCGGCCATAATACAAAGACTGCCAAAGGCAAATACTTCCAGCTCCACCGGGCTTTTCTGAGCCAGTCGCTCAACCTGTTTTAACGACAGCACCCTGGGCAGTACTGCGCGTTTGATACCAAAATGATCATGATAAAAAGACAGGCTGGCCTGGTTAGTGGCAGAAGCCTGAACGGAAAGATGAAGATTAAGATCGGGGTATCGCTTGCAGGCATAGTCCAGCACGCTGATATCGGCAGCAATCAGGGCATCGACACCGAAGTCGGCACACATATCCACTGCTTTTTTCCAGCGGTGCCAGTTGGTCGCCTGAGCATAGGTGTTTACCGCAACAAAAAGCCGCACCTTTTTTCCACGGGGATTTTTATCAACGTAGTCCAGTGCCTTCATGGCCCGCTGATCAGAAAAGTTCAGACCGGCAAAATGTCGGGCATTGGTTTCATCACGAAAGCCGATGTATACGGCATCAGCACCATTATCGACAGCGGCTTTCAGGGAAGGAAGGTTACCGGCAGGACACACCAATTCCATAGAGAATTATCCAGTAGTTTTTGCGCAGCATAGCACGCTGAACAAAAAAACCGACTTGATACTTATCAAGAAATAGCCAGAAAAATAAGTATCAACAACTAGCACATGGTTTCAATGAGTTTGCCGGGTTGTCATGCCTCCGCACTCCGTTCGTCCTGAGCCTGTCGAAGGGCGAAAACTCAGGACTCTGAGATCGTGCCAAGCACCCTTCGTCCGTGCATCCTGAGCGGAGCCGAAGGGCGCTCAGGGTGAACGGAGATTGTATACGTCAAACTCATTGAAGCCATGTACCAGGCAACCATCTACTCATCAGTGTTTTCATGCACTAATAGCAAGAGGCAACAACGGAAAAGCATGGAGAGATTTATATCGCGTTCCCATTGCAGTGTTCTCACTTTCCAGTAATACCACCTCACCCACCGTCACCCGGAAGCTGGGAAGGTTAAAATACTGACTATGGGTGACATACCTTGGTCGTTTAAACCGCCCCAGGGTTACGTGGGGGCGAAAATTCCGGGTTTCAGCACTGAAGCCTGACTGCACTGCTGCCTGCTCACAGATATCAGCTAGCCGTTTTAACTCCTGTCCTGAATGCATCTCCAGAGCCAGCACCCGGGGGTTTCGCTCATTTGGAAAGAAACGAAAACAACCGGTCATACTGTCAAAGGTATGGTAGTCCGCCAGATCATTTTCAAGATTGCTGATTAACTGCTGTAACTGTTGGGGGGAGCTATTGCCCAGGAATTTAAGGGTAATGTGCTGCTGCTGGGGAGCTACCCAGCGCAAGTCATGAACATGACCTTCACCGGCTCGATGAATGGCTTTCTTATGCAGCGTTGCAGCAAGTTCAAGAGGAAGTTTTACAGCCAGAAAAGCCCTGACTGGGGAATTATGGGACAGCGCCTCATCAAAAGAGGTCCGGGCGCTGGAAGCGTTGTAGCTAATGGGGTTATTTTTCATATTATTCTAACTTCAACGTCTGACTGCTAAATTCAAACCAATTGCGCCCTGCAATTTGGTTTGGCTAAGTTTGTTGAACCTAGTCTAGTACATTGTTGGCAGAAATCTGCCTGTATCGTCGTATTATTCCAAAAGTGCCTGAAAAAAACGGCGATTAATCTTGATCCCGGCTTCCGCTATCTGCTCAGGAAACAAACGAATATGTACCGGCACTTTGAATTTAGCTATCTTGCCTGCCAGCCTCTGTTTTGTAAATGATTCATTCAGGGCACCGTCCACCGTCTGAACGTAAGCCACAGGGCGCTGGCCATATTCAGGATCCGTTATGGCAACGACCACCGCCTGGACAATCTCCGGGAAGGTCAGCAAAGCCTGCTCAATCTCTTCAGGATGAATATTCTCCCCCCCTGAGATCAACATATTATCCATACGACCACAGACCTGTAACTGGTCACCGTGCCAACGTCCTTTGTCACCGGTATTAAACCAGCCACGGGTACCCGGAAATGGCGTCACCTCGCCCTGCTGAAAATAGCCTTTGGCCAGAGTGTCACCACGCACCTGAATCTCGCCGTCCTCTGTTAAACGGACCTCACGCCATGGCAATACCGCTCCGGAAGTAACACGACCACTGGTAAACAGAGGCTCTCCGGTACACACCTGAGAGGCCATCTCGGTCAGACCATAGGTGGTCAGAACAGTGACCCCCTGTGCTTTTACCGCCTCCACCAGCCTCGGGGAAGCAACGCCGCCACCCAGCAGAATATAACGTACGCCCAAATCATAGAGTGATAACCCGGACTGCAGCAGCCTGAACAATTGGGTATTCACCAGGGAAAGATGGGTCAACCGCTGTCTGATCAGCATGTCATCCAACGACAACCGACGCTCAAACAGCACCATTGTGATACCAGCCAGCAGGCAACGCATAACAATGGCCAATCCGCCCACATGAAACAGCGGCAAGGATAACAGCCAGGTATCACCATAGGTTAATGGCAAGGTATGCATGGAGCCCAGGGCACTAAAATAATGATTTTTATAACTGTGCGCTACCGCCTTTGGGATGCCCGTCGTTCCAGAGGTGGCGATCAGGTCGTAAACGGCTTCAGCATCGATCTTAATGGGCTGAAGTCTGCTCTCCGGCCGTGGCCGTGTATGAGCAATCCGTTGATGAAAATCGATACCCGCACTGTCTGCCAACAGCGCAGCTCCAATACGATCACGATATCCCGACATTTGCGCTTCCGGAAACGCCGGGTTTACCGGGCAGAAAACCCATTGGGAACGAAGGCAGGCCAGGGCAACCACCACAGTGTCCAATGGTTTATGGGTGACAAACAGAAGACGGCGGCCCACTCTCATGCCCTTATCCCGATATATACGACAACACTCATCCACCCACGCATCCAGCTGCCGAAACGTGACTCCGCCCTCCTCCAGCTGAATCGCTGTACAGGAGGACTGATGAATGGCTCGATAACGCAAGGGACAGTGTTGCAATTCGGGGAAGATCGTTTTCATCAACGGCGTTCTGCTATGCTTCTGTTCAGCTCTGTATTACTGAAAAAAAGCGGGGTTAATGGCAACCGGCTGACCGGCAGTAATCCTTGCTGAGGTCAGGCTGTCGGTAAAAGCCGATAAGGTGTCCAGACCCGGTCGTTCTTCCGGTGTCCACTGAGCGCTGAGCTGCTCCAGTATGTGCAATCCAATAGACGACTCATAAGAAGAGCTGAAAACAGTCCTGACACCAACGCTTCTGCCGGTTGTCACCAGCTGTCGGCAACGGGCCAAACCACCCACCAGCGTCGGTTTGATCACAATGGCCGCCAGACCCTGCATGGGGTGTAGGAGGTATTCCGGGTGTTGGACCGTTTCATCCAGGGCAAAGCGAAGCCCGGTCTGCTGGTAGAGTTGTGAGAATTCGGCCACATGCGCGGTCGGCTCTTCAACATAAGTAATTCGCTCGACATCAATAGAGGCTGTGACCCTGAGGGCTTGATCCAATGTCCATTGCTGATTGGCATCCAGCTTGATGCTGACGGACGTTGGCAGAGCCTGCAGAACCTGTTTAATTCTGACACAGTCGCCTTCTATTGAGTCTCGGCCTATCTTCAACTTGAATTCTGTCGGCCAGTTTCCCTGCCACAGCGCAAGTCGGCGGAGGATATCCTCGGTGCTACCCAGCAAAAGTGGTCCGGTTGCTGGCGGGTCAAACCAATGGTCCTGTTGCAACCACCACAGAGCCGATTCAATACCAAACAGCACTGACGGTACTGGCTGCAAATGCAGAACATCAGTGAGAAAAGCACTGTTGATAGATAACGGCCTGCCACCATTAACGGCCCGACAGAAAGCCTGAAGTTGTTCTTCCGCGTCTGCAAGACTCTCACGGCTAAACCCGGGCAGTGGCGCTATGTCGCCATAACCCCACCGGTCACCGATACGCAAACGCAAAATCAGCCCTTCGCGCTTATTCAGGCAGGCGTGCTTCAGCCATAACGGCTGCTTTAAAGGCAGCCGATACCTCAGGATATCGGCCTTACAGTCTTTCATGCTTCAGGAATTACGACCAAAGCGACTGAAATCCGGCTGACGTTTTTCCAGGAAAGCATCCCGTCCTTCCTGTGCCTCTGCGCTCATATAGAACAGCAGAGTCGCATTACCCGCCAGTTCCTGAAGACCGGTCTGACCATCGCAGTCGGCATTCATGGCAGATTTCAGGCAGCGAAGCGCCAGAGGAGAGTGCTGCAAAATCTCACGACACCATTCTACGGTTGTCCGCTCCAGCTCTGCCAGAGGCACAACGGTATTGACCAGCCCCATATCTTCAGCCTGTCTGGCATCGTACTGACGACAGAGGAACCAGATTTCCCGGGCTTTTTTCTGACCAACGATACGTGCCAGATAGCTGGCACCAAAACCACCATCAAATGACCCCACTTTCGGGCCGGTCTGACCAAAACGGGCATTATCCGCCGCAATCGTCAGATCACAAACCAGGTGCAGGACATGACCACCACCGATGGCATAACCGGCCACCATGGCAATCACCGGCTTTGGACAGGTTCTGATCTGACGTTGCAGGTCGAGAACATTCAGATGATGAGTTCCTTTATCATCCTTGTAGCCCGAATCGCCGCGAACGCTCTGGTCACCACCGGAACAGAAAGCCAGATCTCCGGCACCGGTCAGAATCACCACACCCACCGACTCATCAAAACGTGCCGACTCCAGGGCTTTCTGGATTTCTACAATGGTTTGTGGGCGAAAGGCGTTGCGCTTTTCCGGGCGGTTAATGGTAATTTTGGCCATACCCTCTGCCCGGTGATAGAGGATGTCCTCATAATCACCGCTGAGGTTTTCCCAGATCACACCTGAATCCAGCTGCTTGCTCATATCCAACTCCTTATAGCTCTTCAGAAGAGCTCTCTGAGCAACCGGGCCATAGCCTCTGGTTGCTCCCGATGAACATTGTGTCCACACCCGGTCACCGGGTGGACACTGTGTATGACATGCTCTGTCAGCAAATGTTGTCCTAGCTGCCCGAACTTGTGATCATTTTCACCATAAAAATAATGAACGGACAGTGGTGAACCGGCGCTGAGCTGACAATCAGCCTTGAGCCGGGAAAGTGCCTGGCGATAGTCTGGCTGCTTCGATAGACTGAATGCCATCAAGGCATTAGCCAGAACCGAACCACTGCCTTTTGATCGCTCAGCAATCAACGAGCGAATCTGGCTATCATCCAGGTCAGAAAAAACCGGCTGTTTATACCAGTCCAAAAGCACATCAGCCACTGATTCTTCAGTAAAGCGTCTGGCCCATTGCAGATCTGACCGATAACGCTCGCTTCTTTCCTGCTCACTGACCAGCCCGGGATGCGCTCCTTCCAGTAACAGCTGCGCCACTCGCTGGGGGAAAGCAGTGGTATACGCCATGGCCAGACGTCCTCCCAGTGAATAGCCCAGCAGGTTGAATCGTTTCAGGCTGATGCCTTCCACCTGTTCAATGGTTTGAACCGTCTGTTCCAGGCGATAGCAGAAGTAGTCAGCGCCCTGTTTATCTTCCTCCAGCCACAGACTTGAGCCATGGCCCGGCAGGTCAACAGCAATCAGGCAATAGTCGTCTTTCAGCGCTGCCAGCAGGGATCCCCAGTCGTTTGCACTGCCCAGAAACCCATGCAGTAACACCAGGACTGGCGCATGAACATCACCAGCACAGTAGTAAGACAGGCTCACAGTGTTTTCGCCATAGCGACGGCCTGTTCAATACTTTTTGCCCCAAGGCCAGATTCGGTAAAGACTTCAATAATGGAGCAGCCAGCCTGACTGCAGGCTCTATTAAACTGCGTGGTAAAGTCATCAATGGATTGCTGTGCAGAGTAATCAATTCTGAACATCTCAGCCGCATGCTCTGCTGTAAGACCGTGGGGTGTGACAAAATAATCATTAGTCACATGGGCAACCTCATTGCTACACCCTTTGGTGGTCACATAGAAAATACCACCACCGTCGTTATTGATCAGCACAATAACCAGCGGCGTTTTGCTCCGTGCAGCCAATTGCAGGGAGTTAAGGTCATGGAGAAAAGAGATGTCCCCAATCAATAACACCATTGGCCCCTGGTGTCCGGCAGCACATCCTGCCGCAGTAGCAATCAGCCCATCAATGCCACTGACGCCACGGCTGGCATAAACCCCGGGCAAATGGTGTGTTGAGAAGATATCCACCATGCGAATGGGCAGACTGTTCCCCAGAAATAAGTGGCTTCCGGGTGGTAACAGTTCCCCCAGAGAAGCACCGATCCATTGCTCATTAAGCTGCTCTGGTCGTTGACTTTTCAGCAATTCACCAAGCTTTTCTGCCTGGGCTGTAAATGGTCTGCTCCATTCCCTGTCAGCCTGTATCGCTTCACTGTTGAACAACAGTTGACGACAAACTGAATCAATATCACCCACCAGACGCACACTCTGCCGCTGCCCTGTATCGACTCTTCTGGGAGCAGGGTCAAGCATCCAGTATTCCTGCCAATGGTGCCGGGCAATAAACTGATCCAATCGTTTCGACGTCAGGTAACCGCCAATCTGTAGCACACGGTCGACCTTATTGAATAGACTTTCGCTGGCAGAACTGGCCAGTAACAGGTCAGTGTGCCTGATGGTTTTTCGGTGACCGTGCAGCTGTGATTGAACATCGGCAATTAATGGCCAGCCCAGGCGTTCGGATAACTGCACAATGATATTAACGTCAGTCTCAGGCATCACCCGTCCCACCACAATCAGGCCTTTACCATCGGCAAAATGCTGCCAGCGACCACTATCAGGCAGCCGGGTTAACTCTGGTACAAAGTACTCAGTATAAGGCGTTAATGAGGTCATCCATGGTTGGATACTGGCAAGATAGACGTCATTTTCAATAGAAACCGTTGCTTCCACCTGATGGGGATAGAGCGGCTCCCGAAACATGCAGTTGATATGCAGAGGCAGCCCCAGCGCTGATGATCGGGCATACGCCTGATCAATACTGCCCAGCAGCCAACGGAGGGAGATGGACCTGTCCGGCGTTGGCAAGTCCAGCGTCGCGCCGGTGTAGTTACCAAAGATATTCAACTGATCAATGGCCTGATTTGCACCACAGTCAATCAACTCGGGAGGACGATCAGCCGTCAGAACCACCAGCGGTATACCCGACTGGTGAGCTTCGATAATCGCCGGGTAGAGATTAGCAACCGCAGTGCCTGAAGTAGTGATCAAAGCCACCGGTTCTCCCGTGGCCCTGGCCAGACCCAGGGCGAAGAAACCAAGCCCTCGTTCATCGAAATGAATATGGCGGGTCATACCATGATGATCTGCTACGGCAAAGGTCAATGGTGCTGAGCGGGATCCCGGGGCAATACAGCAATGCCGGATACCCAGTCGCCACAGTTCTTCGATCAGCACTGCAGACCAGATGCCGTTGATATTTGCGTCGTTGGTTTTAACTGTCATGAACTAACTCACCGCATGAGCAGCCAGTGATGGTGGGAATTTCCAGACCTTTCATCAGAAAAGGCCTGAACTGCCGAAGATGATTCCAGCCCGGTAGTCATGGGCTGTTGATATGGTTATGAACTTTTCCTCAATATGAGACTCTAATTCCACAGGGTTATTTATCAAACCATTACTTTAACGGCTGCTTATATTCTCTACAGGCAGGTTCTGTCAAACATTTTTTGAGGTGTATTATTGTGGACACAACTTTTTCTGCTACCGGTAGACCATTAACTTATCAAGAATCAATGGGCAATTCACTAAAGGAAACTGATGACATCAATAAACTGGCCGAAAATTTTATTAAAAAATCTATAGAAATCAATGAACAACGGCAAACTAATGCCGTTAATATCAGCGATATCAGAAAATCATTATTTGCCAGAACCATTAGTCGGTTGAACGAGTTATCGTCAACACGCTTCACGTTAACTCCCGGACTTTATCACCTGGCTAATCCTACTGATCCAGAGCGCTGGGACTGGAATGAATGGCAAAACAATTTAGTTGATAGCCAACAATATGATGCTATTGAAGATATCGTTAAAAATATACCTTTTGATCATAGAACTGATCTTTTGACAGATTTTTTACGAGCCATTGATCCACAATATTTCAATGATCATCTCATTGCAATTGTATTAAAAGATGACACCCCTTTTCAATTTAGAGCAATACTTGAAACCCGTCTTGTAGAAGCAAAGCCCTTTATTGAGACTGCGATCAAAAGAGGACTTGTGCAGGAAAATCTTATCAATAGAATATACAACGAAGGTATCCCTGATACTGGGAAATCAGCTTCACGCAGTGCATCCGCCACCAGGCCAACGAGTCACCAGGATCCCTTTAATGCACTCCAGAATCAGGCAGCCTCACAGCTTGCAACAGAGTTCTCCAGATTATCTGTGGCCCACGGAAACCTGGCTGACAACGACAAAAAACTTATGAGTCAGTTTATCTCTGTGTTAAACACCAACTATCAGTGTCAGGTAGGGTTGTACGAAACCAACCCTGAACTTGGCGAATCTTCTGAAACTTCCAGCAACAACCCAACAACATTTATTAAAGAAGAGTGGGAATCCTGGCAATTCGCTCTGTACGAGAGAGATGATAGCGTTGAACAAGCTTATTATGCTGCCAGGGAAGATAACAAGAGTGAACTTATTATTGAACAAATCGAACATCTATTATTAGCAGTCAGCTGTCCTCAAGAAAAAATCAAGAATGCCTTCCGATCAAATGCTGATATCCTCAGCTTACAGTTGGAATTCCCTGAAGTCGTTCTGGATGATGACAATCTGCTGGGACTTAGTTTTGAAGCTTGTCGTGCCAAAGGAATACCACTAAACAAAATTATTACAGGATTAATTGCATCAGGTTGTTTAACACAAGAATTAATTGATCAGATCATGAAATTGGGGATTGATAATTAATTTAATGTATTCGGGTGACACTCCCCGCCCACCGTTTGCTTCCTGCAATTTAGCCCCTGACTCTCTAAAAGAGCAGGGGCTTTTTTTTTAGATAAAAGACTAAGAGACTGTTGTAAAAGTTACTGACCATTAACTCAGGATAAAAAACTCAACGTCGTCTATAACTACAGTATCTGATTAGTTGAAGGAGGATAATTATGTATCCATCCGACCTGACCGATGATGAGTGGGCAATCCTCAAGCCTCTATTCCCTGACCCTGGCTATGATACTCCAAAAAATAGGCGACCACGTGACTGGAGTTATCGTCTGATATTGAATGTCATATTCTATCTCACTAAAACAGGCTGTCAGTGGCGAATGCTGCCTTCTGACTTTCCACCATGGAGTACTGTCTACACCTATTTCCGAATCTGGAAACAAGATGGAACATGGAAGAAGGTGCATGATGCTCTTCGTGACCAGGTGCGAATTCAGGCGGGCAAAGAGCCACAACCAACAGCAGCAAGCATTGACTCCCAATCCGTGAAAACCTCGGTAAAAGGGGGGATCGAGGCTATGATGGCGGGAAGAAAATAAAAGGCAGAAAACGTCATATAGCTGTTGATACTCTTGGCCTGATTCTGGTGGTATGGGTACACGCAGCCGCATTTAGTGATAGTTTTGCAGGACAGTTCATACTGGCACACCTTAAGAAATACTTTAAAAACATCGGGAAAGTCTGGGCTGATTGTGGCTACCGGGGTTACCTTGAAGAGTGGTTTTATCGTTTCAAACCCAAAAGGGAACTTGAAATCACAAAACGCCCACGTGGAAAGTTTGTCGTGCAAGCCAGGCGCTGGGTTGTGGAGAGAACCTTTGGCTGGTTTGAAGGATCCAGACGTTTATCTAAAGACTATGAACAGCTGCCAAGGAGTTCAGAAGCCTTCGTTTATATATGCATG
This sequence comes from Endozoicomonas sp. ALB115, assembly GCF_049310245.1. NCBI lineage: Bacteria > Pseudomonadati > Pseudomonadota > Gammaproteobacteria > Oceanospirillales > Endozoicomonadaceae > Endozoicomonas > Endozoicomonas sp. ALB115. The sequence goes on from NZ_JBLYZG010000027.1 coordinate 62,140, forward strand.
ATTCGCATAATGCTACGAAGGCTTAAGTAGTTTTAAAACAGCCTCTAAGTAGTTAACCAAATGGAATCGTATTTCACCCACAGCAACCACTGAATTTTACCTTCCGGGATATGGAGTACCAGCCACAGGCAAACGGCAGGGTATTTTTCCAGATTGGTGCCTTTGATGAAGAAATCGCAGCTGTCCCTGTGGATAACAAACGACGCTTTACCTTCCAGAGCAACCGAGCCGAAGATCAGCCGGTTGTCCTGCCGTGGGGCTTCAGTCAGAAAGCCAAGGATGAAACGGTCACCGGCAACTATGGCGGCGAGGGCGGCGAGACAGACCCGGAGGTGATCAAAAAGCCAAAGCCGGAACAGCCAGAGATCAGGGAGAGTTATCTGCTTATGAACATCATCACCGCCGTGGTATTACCTGCCCGGACACCGCTGGAATTGCCCTCAATGGAGATCAGTCTTGATATTGATAGCTTCTCATGGAGCTTTACCGGGCAGCTGTGGGGCGCTTCCAATATCGCCTTGGTAGAACCGGACGAAAACGGTCCCAAGCAAATTGAGGTAAATGAACTGGCCAAGGGCGGTAATCAGAGCATTACCACTATTGAACTGCCGCTAACGGATAGCAACACGGCACCGGGCTTAATCGAGCCGGGAATGCTCGTGGAGGTAATGGATATTACTGGCGACTGGCAGGGGCTGTGCCTGGCCACCAGTATCAGTGCAAGTGGCGTGGGAGCTGTTATCAAATCAGTTGATTTAGAGCGCCACTACTAAGGGACAGGAAAAAATTGTGCAGTGAAATTCAAATAGCCCTGCTTACCTCCCACTCGGTTCCATCGCTCGACAGACTTGATAATCCGCTTCAGGCACTTTTGAAGTTCTTCAGACGTTTTTATAAAGTCATCTTCCTTAAACTGGTAGGCATACTCCTCAGTCATCGCTGTCACCTCATCCAGGCTGACCCGGCCAAGGCGCCATTCGCAGATTGTAATCAGCTGACTGCTCAGCTGCTGCTCAAATAGTGACAGGTTCTTCGTCTTGGGCGGCCGGTTTGCGAACTCTGCCCGGTAATGCTCAATGGCGGCCTCAAGTGCCCGTTTGACATCCCAATCCTCCAAAACAGGGTTCTGGTAATAGTAATTCATAATCGGGTACTCAAGATTTTGAAGGACATCTTCATACTCTTCAGTAAATTCCACTGTGCATTCCTCACCAATAAATAAGGAGATAATAGACCATGGCAACCACAATATCTGGCAACAGTTCAAGGCTCTGATACCTGAAGGCGTGCGGATTGTCGCCACCATTACCGCCAATAATGGCAATGGCACCAGTCAGGTAGAGCTTCGGGATGGTTCGGTTATTACGGTTAAGGGGGAGTCTGTAAGCGTTGGGAAGAAGGTGTTTATTCAGAACGGGGAAGTAAAGGGAGCTGCGCCGAATCTGGCACGGTACGAAGTGGAAGTGTAAGGCGATCAGATCAAGAATCAAGACCCGGCCCCGGTTTGGGCCCCGGTTTGTGGCTAGAGGAAGTTTTCACAAGCCCCTGCCATCGAGAGGCACGGAGCAGTTATCAATCATTAATTCAAGAATTCCCAGATAGCTACTTTGAACTTACCGAAGAAATTCAAACCATAAGTTGTCTGGCCTTTACTGCCCACAAAGGATAATCCCCATGGCAACCACTAACATCTGGCAGCAGTTCAAGGCGCTCATTCCTGAAGGGGTGCGGTTCGTCGCCACCATTACCGCCAAAAATGGCAATGGCACCAGTCAGGCAGAGCTTCGGGATGGTTCGGTTATTACGGTTAAGGGAGAGTCTGTAAACGTTGGTGAAAAGGCGTTTATTCAGGCTGGCGAGATAAAAGGTACAGCGCCGAGTTTGGCGCAGTATGAGGTGGAGGTTTGAAATAATCAGGAATAAGTTCTTCGCGCAATTTTATTGCTCACTGTAGAGGGCAGTCCGGTGGTTAGGCTGTATAGGGTTCAAGCAGTTTCTCGCAGTCTGTGTGGCCCCCCTCGGCAGCAAAATCAAGGGCCGTCGAGCCAACGTTATTTTTCTCATTGACATTGATTCCTGGAACGGACACCGGCTCCCTGACGATCTCTGTGTGGCCCTTAGAGGCAGCCCAATGGAGAGCCGTCCAGCCCCGTTTATCCTTCTCTTTGGCCAGGGAGGGGTCAATCTCCAGCAATTTGTGGTTGGCCTCTATTTGGCACTTTAAAAAGACGAATGTCGTTTAAGCTTTCGAGTCAGTTTGAAACAATCTCAAGGCCCGGCACCGGTTCTGCGGGTAATTTTGTTGCTCACTGTAGAACACAGGCCGATGTTTGCGCTCCATAGTCTTCAAGGAGTTCTTTGCATGCTGCGTGATGATGCTCTATGGCAAAGTCAAGAGCCGTATAGCCACCCCTTTGCTTCTCATTGATCGGGATGCGGCCATCGGCCAGCAGCACCTCGAGAGTCGCTGTGTGGCCATAACAAGCAGCTGAGTGGAGAGCCGTAACGCCAAAGTTGCCCTTTACAGTGACCGTGAAGCCATTATTGGCCAGCAGCTCCTTGACTGTTTCTGTGTGGCCATTGTAGGCAGCTAAGTGGAGAGCCGTATCGCCATCGTTGCTCTTTTCATTGACCAAGACGCGGCCATCGGCCAGCAGCTCCTTGACTGACTCTGTGTGGCCATTATCTGCCGCTTGGTGGAGAGCCGTATCGCCTTCGTTGTTCTTTTCATTGACCAAGACGCGGCCATCGGCCAGCAGCGCCTTGAGAGTCGCTGTGTGGCCTTTATATTCCGCTAAGTGGAGAGCCGTTCTGCCATCGTTCATCGTTACATTGACAAGGATGCGGCCATCGGCCAGCAGCAACTTGAGAGTTGCTGTGTGGCCATTAAATGCCGCTAAGTGGAGAGCCGTGGAACCATCGTTCATCGTTTCATTGACCTGGATTCGGCTATCGGCCAGCAGTTCCTTGACAGACTCTGTGCGGCCATGAGAAGCGGCATTATGCAGGGGTGTAGCACCATCTTTACGGCTTTTGACATTAATATCCGCTTTCATGTCACGCAGCTTTCTCAGGCAATCGGTTCGCCCCCAGCAAGCGGCTGAACTTAGTGCCGTTGTGCCGCACTTAGCAGCGATATTTATATCCGCTCCTGCCTCGATCAGCCATATCAGGCGATCAAATTTGCCCCAAAAGGCAGCTATCATCAAAGGCGTGATGCCGTCGTTATCAGTGACATTAATATTCACTCCTCTTTTATTAACAATCTCTCTCAGGCACTCGTCATCGTTTCCTTGTTGGTTGGTATAGTGTATGGGCGTCCTGCCGTTGGTTAAGGTTTCATTGATATCTCTGCCCATGTCAGCCCATTGTTGACGCCCCTCACTAATGTTGATTTTGGTGGCTATATGCAGGGCTGTTTCGCCGTTTTTATTGGTGGCATTCAAATTCGCCCCATGTTCAATCAGCGGTCTCAGGCATCCGACATGGCCGTTTTGAGCGGCCATATGCAGGGCTGTTTCACCATTGTTATTCTTGATTTTGGCCAGGGAGGAATCAATCCTCAGCAATTCCCTGATCAATCTTGTGTTGCCATTTTTGGCGGCATCGTGAAAATCCCGAACGCACCTGGATCGGTCACTGTTGGCGTCAGCTGCCGCCCGTAAGACCTTGGCGATCTCTTCGTGGCCCTTCCGGGCAGCCCAATGGAGAGCCGTCTTGCCAGAGCTATCATTCTCATTGACATTGATTTCTGGAACGGACACCAGCTTCCTGACGATCTCTGTGTGGCCCTTTTCAGCAGCCAAATGGAGAGCCGTCCTGCCAAATTCATCCTCCTTATTGACATTGATTCCTGGAACGGACACCAGCTCCCTGACGATCTCTGTGTGGCCCGCCTCAGCAGCCCAATGAAGAGCCGTCTCGCCAAAGTTATTCTTCTCATTGACATTGATTCCTGGAACGGACACCAGCTCCCTGACGATCTCTGTGTGGCCCGCCCAAGCAGCCAAATGGAGAGCCGTCAGGCCATAGTCATCTTTTTGATTGACATTAATGACGTTAACGCACAACAACGCCTTGACGTTCTCAGTGCAGCCGTTTTTAGCAGCCATATGCAGCGCTGTTTCGCCATTCTCATTGGTCGTATTAACATCAACATCCGATCCAAACTTAACCAGAGATCGCAGGCACTCCAGATGTCCGTTCTTGGCTCCCATGGCTGCCAAGTGCAGAGGTATTGTTCTTTCATTGGCAGGTTGAATCTTAGCTCCCTTAAGAAGTAGCCAATCCAGACAGTCACGATGACCGTTCTCGGCTGCCAGGTGCAGAGGCGTTTTGCCATCATTTTGAGTCAAATTAATTTTGGCCGTCGTACAGAACTGTTTTTTAAAAGCTGAGAAAGCTTTCACAGAAGCTTTAATTAGGTCCTGATTAAGCAGGTTTTTCGGGTCCTTTATTTTTCCTTTCTTAGCATCTTCTAACAGTGAAATGACTTGATCACAAATGGTCTGCCAGTTTTCTTTGGTATTGGGTACATAACCGGCTAGAGCTTTCAAACAGTTTATATCGCCATTGCCAGCGGCGATGTGCAGGGGCGTTTCACCTGTTTTCAGTTGCGAATTAACTTTTCCACCGCTGTGAATCAGGATTTCTAAACACTTAACGTTACTTCTTCCAGTGGCGATGTGCAGAGGTGTTTCACCATTGGTTGTTCGGGCAGCGTTGACATTAGCGAGATTGGAAAACAAATCAGACAGGTGAGTATAAATTTTCACTCCAAATTTGATGATTTTAATAAAAACATCGAATTTTTCCATCTGAAGAACACTTTTAATGACGCCAGGTAAATCACAAATAATGTCTATCAGAACAGACAGATGATCGGCCCTCTTGCCGATTAGCGCTTTCACAATGCTGGTGTGACCGTTACAAATAGCAATGTGCAAAGGTGTGGTTCCATCCTCGCACGAGGCATTAACATCTACTTTTTGGTCGATCAGCATTTTCAAGCGCTCAATATTGCCCTTTTCAGCGGCATCGAACAACAGCCGAACCTGGGGGGCCGAGTGCTGCGGCAAAATATTAGCAGCGGGCCGCTCTGTCAGGGTACCAGGCTCGGCCTGCTTGCCAGGGCAATTTACGTCAATTAACCTCAGTATCGTTTCTTTGCACACATAACAACTACGCTCACTGATATCACCTGCAGTGGAATTGTACCAAGAGTCGTAAATACAGACCTTGTGGAAAAAGTGAGGTTCTTGACATAGCGTCCTGACCATTGAGTGGAGACCCTGATCATAATCGGTACGCTTGCAAATAGCACAGGCTGGGGAACTTAAGGTGGTATTGCTGCCAAGTAGGTTATTCATAAAAACTCTGACAGTTTGCTGTCTCTGAATAGTTAAAAGGTTTTAACGGGAACCAGCAATTACAGGGCTTACGCACGAGGATAATGATTCTCATCAAACGCTTTAATTCAGCGCATTTTGACCATAAAAAACTCAACTCTTATGCCTAAACCCAGTCGTTTACTTCAGATATTGGTAAAAATTGATCGCAAAATAATCATAAAGGCCGTTATTCAGTCCTCTAAATACGAATGAGAATACACGTGCGTAAGCCCTGACACTGGGGGTAGGACAAAAAATCAGCAGATTGAGTTCCACAAAAAAAAATTTTTAACAAGAAGATTGTCGTTTTAATCAAAAGTCAGGTACGGAACCAATTTTTACCAGACAGTAACCGTTTATCTGGAATGCAAGCAATGGCAACCACTAACATCTGGCAGCAGTTCAAAGCGCTTATTCCTGAAGGGTTGCGGATTGTCGCCACTATTACCGCTAATAATGGCAATGGCACCAGTCAGGCGAGGCTACGGGATGATTCGGTTATTACGGTCAAAGGAGAGTCTGTGAGCGTTGGAGAGAAGGTGTTTATTCAGAACGGGGAGGTAAAGGGAGTTGCGCCGAATCTGGCGCAGTACGAAGTGGAAGTGTAAGACGATCGGATCAAGAATCAAGACCCGACCCCGGTTTTCGCGACCCCGGTTTTCGACCCCGGTTTTTCTTCAGAAGTGCAGACGGAGGTACTTTTTTTGCACGGATTCGGAGCTTTTTGTCGTCAGCTAGAAAACAGGGTATGGATATATACCAGTCACTACTTAGAGCTGTTAAGAATTACAGTAATATGCCTTTGCTGGGTGCTGAATAGTTACAAATGAGTTCAGGAAATTGGCTATATTACTAATCGCTAATCACAGGGGCTTGTTCAGCCTGTAATAATTACTGCCAAGGTTTAAGGTCGGTAAATTTTCATATCAAATTCTTATATGGTGATTAAGTGCACATTCAAACACTGCCATCGGATAATGCCCATTTCTCAAAAGAAATTATACGGCCCCGTAAGGGAACGAAGAATGGGGTAAGTGTCACCTTTTGCGCTGTTCAGCCCAGGCTTGATAATAGTCACACTCAAAAACCAGACCACACACCGCTTGTTGCTTACAAGGTAAGGCAGTTTGCCAATAGTGCTTTACAGGCTGGAAATAGTCTTGTGCGAGGTGCAGCGTCTTTTGCTTTCAGCCAGGTGATGAACTCACCTTATATCGGTGCTGTTGCGCCGGGGCTTAAAGAATCACTGCTCGGTTTTGTGGTTTTATATAATCAGTTGCCATCGACTCAGGCTGCATGCCGCTCTGATCAGTTCCTCTGCAAGAACAACAAATGTCTTCAAGAATATTATCTGTGCAATGGGAGCTATGTTGCGTTTAAGGGTTGAAGTGAAGAAATTCTAAAATTTTGTTGCCCAGTCGATCAGATGTTAGAGCATTGATGCCAGTTAAAG